>NZ_JBIVZG010000013.1:0-93926 GCF_044759445.1 Streptomyces sp. NPDC101118
AGGCCCTTGTTGAGGAAGGCCATCTCCTGGAAGCGGCGCGAGAGCGTCTCGAAGGAGTACTCGGTGGTCTCGAAGATGTCCGGGTCGGCCCAGAACGTCACCGAGGTCCCGGAGTCCGAGACCTCCTCGTGCTTGGCCAGCGGAGCGGTCGGAGCGCCGAGCTTGTAGTCCTGGGTCCAGCGGTGGCCGTCGCGCTTGATCTCGACGGAGACGCGGCTGGACAGGGCGTTCACGACGGAGACGCCGACGCCGTGCAGACCGCCGGAGACGGCGTAGCCGCCGCCGCCGAACTTGCCGCCGGCGTGCAGGACGGTCAGGACGACCTCGACGGCCGGCTTCTTCTCCACGGGGTGGATGTCGACCGGGATGCCTCGGCCGTTGTCGATCACGCGCACGCCACCGTCGGCGAGGATGGTGACGTCGATGGTGTCCGCGTGGCCGGCCAGGGCCTCGTCGACGGAGTTGTCGACGACCTCGTAGACGAGGTGGTGCAGTCCTCGCTCACCGGTCGAGCCGATGTACATGCCGGGTCGCTTGCGGACGGCGTCCAGGCCCTCGAGGACTGTGATCGCGCTGGCGTCGTACGAGGTGGTGACCTCGCCGTTCTCGCCGGCTGTGGACGGAGTGTTCTCGTTGGGGTTGCCGGAATCGGCCACGAAGCGCCCTTTCTGGCACAGCACAGGCCAGACTCCGAGCAAGCACCGGTGCGAGCAGGAGCGGCTGCGTCGATCTGCGTTGTCAGCGTTTTCAGCGGGATCCCGCGAGCAGGGCGGGATTATCTACCAGTCTACCGGTAGCGCTGACATGAGTGGGGGTTTGCCGGTACCTGAGTCCGCATGTGCCGCCCTGAACCGCCGTCGTCCGACTCCCCATATTCGGGAAGGGGCTCAAAGAGGCTCACACGGGCTTTCAGCGCTTCGGGCTGTCAACCTCCGGCTACCGTGAGGGACACCTCACTCCACAGGGGTCCCACAGGAGTCCGCAGGTGTCCCGCGGGGCGTCGTTCAGCCCCTGTTCCCGTCGTTCCGGGTGGTGCCGGGGGCCCTCAGCCGGCCCGAGTACGAGGGCCTGCCGGTGTTCGGCGACAGCACCCTGATGAGCCGGACCGTGCCCTGCCCGAGGTCCTCGTTCAGCCGCGCGACCAGCTGCGCGCTCAGCATCCTCAGCTGGGCCGCCCAGGCGTCCGAGTCGCACTGCACGTGCAGCTCGCGCTTGTCCGGGTCGTCCTCGTACTTCAGCGGTACGCAGTGCCGGGCCAGCTCCGGGCCCACCAGCTCCGGCCAGCGGCGCATCACGCCGGCCACGGCGAGGGGGTTCTCCCAGCCGTGCTCGGTCTGGAGCCGGGACAGCGCGGTGCCCAGCCGCATCGGGTCGCGGCCGTCCGCCCGGGCGCCCGAGCGCAGGCCGCCCCGCTGCTTCTTCCTGTCCTTGCCCGCGGCCTGGCCGCGCGCCCGCGCGGCCTCCCTCGCGGCCGCCAGCGCCTGGCGCGCCAGGTCCACCCCGGAGGGCTCCGGGACCTTGCGGGGCTCCTCGCCGCCGCCCGCCTTGCCTTCTCCGTCCGTCACAGCCGGGTCACCTCGCCGTTCGAGACCGCGTACCGGGCGCCCACCAGGACGTCCGGCACGTCGTCGTCCACCGCCGCCGTCACCAGGACCTGCTCGCCCGGGGCCACCAGTTCCGCCAGCCGCTCGCGGCGCCGGGAGTCGAGCTCGGCGAAGACGTCGTCGAGCACCAGCACCGGCTCGTTCCCCTCGGAACGCAGCAGGTCGTACGAGGCGAGCCGGAGCGCCAGGGCGTACGACCAGGACTCGCCGTGGCTCGCGTACCCCTTGGCCGGCAGGTCGCCCAGCCGCAGCACCAGCTCGTCACGGTGCGGGCCGACCAGGGTCACGCCGCGCTCGATCTCCTGCTTGCGGGCCTCGCCGAGGGCGGCGACCAGCGCCTCGTACAGCTCCTCGCGCGTGCGGTGGACGGCGGCGTCGACCGCCTCCCCCACCGAGCTTCGGTACGTGAGCCCGAGCGGGCCGCCGCCGGGGGCGAGCTGCTCGTACGCCTTGTCGGCGAGGGGCTGGAGGGTGGCGATGAGGTCGAGCCGCTGGGCCAGGAGCTCGGCTCCGGCCCGGGCCAGGTGCTGGTCCCACACGTCGAGCGTGGACAGGTCCGCCCCCGAACTCCGTCCGGAAGACGCCCCCTGGCGGCCGCCGTGCCGACGGGCCATGGCCGCCGACTTCAGGAGGGTGTTGCGCTGCTTGAGGACCCGCTCGTAGTCGGAGCGGACCGCGGCCATCCGCGGCGAGCGCGCGGTGATCAGCTCGTCGAGGAAGCGGCGGCGCTCGCCGGGATCACCCTTCACCAGGGCCAGGTCCTCGGGCGCGAACAGCACCGTGCGCACGATCCCGAGCACGTCCCGCGGCCTGACCTGCGAGGACCTGTTGATGCGGGCGCGGTTGGCGCGGCCCGGGTTCAGCTCCAGCTCGACCAGCTGCTGCCGCTCCCCCTGGGTGACGGCGGCACGGATGACGGCGCGGTCGGCGCCCATCCGTACCAGCGGGGCGTCGGAGGAGACGCGATGGCTGCCGAGCGTGGCGAGGTAGCCCACCGCCTCGACCAGGTTGGTCTTGCCCTGGCCGTTCGGGCCCACGAAAGCGGTCACGCCCGGGTCGAGTGGGACCTCGGCCCGGGCGTACGAGCGGAAGTCGGCCAATGACAGGTGCGAGACGTGCATGATGCGGCCGACCTCCCCCGGCTCCTGCTGTTCGTCCCCAGCCTGTGGACGGGGACGGTGTACTACTTCTTGGTCTCGACCGCGTGGCCGCCGAACTGGTTGCGCAGCGCGGCGATCATCTTCATCTGCGGGGAGTCGTCCTGGCGCGAGGCGAAGCGCGCGAACAGCGACGCGGTGATCGCGGGCAGCGGCACCGCGTTGTCGATCGCCGCCTCGACCGTCCAGCGGCCTTCGCCGGAGTCCTGGGCGAAGCCCTTGAGCTTGTCGAGGTGCTCGTCCTCGTCGAGGGCGTTGACCGCCAGGTCGAGCAGCCAGGAACGGATGACCGTGCCCTCCTGCCAGGAGCGGAAGACCTCGCGGACGTCGGTGACCGAGTCCACCTTCTCCAACAGCTCCCAGCCCTCGGCGTAGGCCTGCATCATGGCGTACTCGATGCCGTTGTGGACCATCTTGGCGAAGTGGCCGGCGCCGACCTTGCCTGCGTGGACCGCGCCGAACTCGCCCTCGGGCTTGAGGGCGTCGAAGACCGGCTGCACCCGGGCGACGTTCTCCTTGTCGCCGCCGTACATCAGCGCGTAGCCGTTCTCCAGGCCCCAGACACCGCCGGAGACACCGCAGTCGACGAAGCCGATGCCCTTCTCGGCCAGCTCGGCGGCGTGCTTCTCGTCGTCCGTCCAGCGGGAGTTGCCGCCGTCCACGACGACGTCGCCCGGCGAGAGCAGGCCGGCCAGCTCGTCGATGGTCGACTGGGTCGCCTCACCGGCGGGGACCATCACCCACACGACGCGCGGGGCCTGGAGACCGTCCACAAGCTCCTGGAGGCTGTGGACATCCGCGAGGTCCGGGTTGCGGTCGTATCCGATGACGGTGTGGCCTGCGCGGCGGATGCGCTCGCGCATGTTGCCGCCCATCTTGCCGAGACCGACGAGACCGAGCTCCATCAGGTGGTTCCTTAACTGTGTGTGCGGTTTCGTACCCGCGTCCGAGCCTACGCCCGGACGCGGATCCACACCTTCCCCCGGGCGCCGCCCGGGGTGCACCGCGTCAGCCGGACAGACGCACCGGCATGATCAGGTACTTGTACGCCTCGTCCGCCTCGGCGTCGACGGCCGGGCGGCCGCTCAGCAGCGCGGGCTTCGTCGAGGTCGTGAAGGACAGCTGCGCGACCGGGGAGTCGATGGCGCTCAGGCCGTCGAGCAGGAAGGTCGGGTTGAAGGCGATCGAGATGTCGTCGCCCTCCAGCTGCGCGTCGACGCGCTCCACAGCCTGTGCGTCGTCGCTGGAGCCGGCCTCCAGGATCAGCACGCCCTGCTCGAAGCTCAGCCGGACCGGGGTGTTGCGCTCGGCGACCAGGGCCACGCGCTTGACGGCCTCGACGAACGGGGCGGTCTCGATCACGGCGACGGAGTTGAACTCGGTCGGGAAGAGCGTGCGGTACTTCGGCAGGTCGCCCTCGAGCAGGCGGGTGGTGGTACGGCGGCCAGCGCCCTCGAAACCGATCAGGCCCTCACCGGCACCGGAGCCGGAGAGCGCCAGCGTGACGGTGTCACCGCTGGTCAGGGACTTGGCGGTGTCCAGCAGGGTCTTGGCGGGCACGAGGGCGACGGCGGAGGCGTCCGGGCTCTCGGGCTTCCACAGGAACTCGCGGACGGCGAAGCGGTAGCGGTCGGTGGAGGCCAGCGTGACCCGGTCGCCTTCGATCTCGATGCGCACGCCGGTGAGGACCGGCAGCGTGTCGTCGCGGCCGGCGGCGATGGCCACCTGGGCGGCGGCCGACGCGAAGACCTCGCCCGGGACGGTGCCGGTTGCGGTGGGCATCTGGGGCAGCGCCGGGTACTCCTCCACAGGCAGGGTGTGGAGTGTGAACCGCGAGGAGCCGCAGACCACGGTCGCCCGTACACCGTCTGTGGAAATCTCCACCGGACGGTTGGGGAGGGCGCGGCAGATGTCGGCGAGCAGCCGGCCGGAGACGAGGACGGTGCCGTCCTCCTCCACGTCCGCCTCGACCGAGACGCGGGCCGAGACCTCGTAGTCGAAGCCGGAGAGGCTCAGCGAGCCCTCCTCGGCCTTCAGGAGAAGGCCCGCGAGAACGGGGACCGGCGGCCGGGCCGGGAGGCTACGGGCCGCCCACGCCACCGCCTCCGCGAGTACATCGCGCTCCACCCGGATCTTCACCGGAACCGCCTCCTGCTGTTGCTGGCTCGCCCTGCTGGCCTTCGTCGTCGGCTGAATGCCGGAGACCAGTCTGACGTACGGCGCCGACAGTCGGTGCTGCTGCCCGTCAAGTCGGGCCGAAGTCGTCGGGAGAGCCGAGAGGCGAGTTGTGCACAGGCCCTGCTTGAAAACCGATCCAGGCCTAACTGTCTATGGGGGTAGTAGTAGGGCCTGTGGATTCCGTGGATAACCGCGTCCGCGCAGGTCAGCAACCGTTTTTTGTCCACCGACCCTGTGGGCGGAGGCAGTGGACAACAGGGGTCTCCTGTGGAGAAGCGAAAGTTCTGCACAGTCCGTCCCCAGGTGACCCGGGGTACTCCACAGCTCTGTCCCCAGCTTTACCCGGTTTCCCCACAGCCCAACCATCCACATCGGTGTGACGCCTTTCACTCGGGCCGGTGAGAGGGGCGGTGTGGTTGCCGAACAGTGGACAACGGTGTGGAGAAGCTGGGGAAAGCTGGGGACAACCGGGCCCGGGCTGTGGGCCACCGGTGGACAACCATGGGGACGGTCCTGTGGACAGCTTGATCGTCCACAGCCTGTGGACTGCCGTCGCGCACAATTCCACAGCCCCCTGACCAGCCCTGATGCTCCATCAACAGGGGTGCCTGTGGACGGAATGTGGGTGGATCCGGGGGTCCCCAGGGTGTGGACGGGAAAAACTCCAAGATCTGTGGAGGACGCCCGTAACCAAGCGGCTAATCGAACAGATCCCGGTGTTCACGCGAACGGCCTAGCGAATCGCCGGGGGGCCCTGGGGACGCCGAAACGGCCCCCGGACGGTCCCGAGGCGGCTCCGCGACGGTCCCGAGGCGGCTCCGCGACGGTCTTGAAGCGGCCTCGCGACGCCCTCGGACGCCCTCGCACTGCCCCCGGGAACGGCGAAGGGCGCCCCGGGATCGAGTCCCGGAGCGCCCCTGAGGCGGTGCGGTCAGCCGTTCTTGATGCGGTTGGTCAGCTCGGTGACCTGGTTGTAGATGGAGCGCCGCTCGGCCATCAGCGCGCGGATCTTCCGGTCGGCGTGCATCACGGTCGTGTGGTCGCGGCCGCCGAACTGCGCGCCGATCTTCGGCAGCGACAGGTCGGTGAGCTCCCGGCACAGGTACATCGCGATCTGTCGGGCCGTGACCAGCACCCGGCTCCGCGAGGAGCCGCACAGGTCGTCAACCGTCAGCCCGAAGTAGTCGGCGGTGGCCGCCATGATGGCGCCGGCGGTGATCTCGGGTGCGGTGTCCTCACCGCCCGGGATCAGGTTCTTGAGGACGTCCTCGGTCAGGCCGAGGTCCACGGGCTGCCGGTTCAGGCTGGCGAACGCCGTGACGCGGATCAGCGCGCCCTCCAGCTCGCGGATGTTCCGCGAGATCCGGGAGGCGATGAACTCCAGCACCTCCGGCGGAGCGTTCAGCTGCTCCTGCACCGCCTTCTTCCGGAGGATCGCGATCCGGGTCTCCAGCTCGGGCGGCTGGACGTCCGTGATCAGACCCCACTCGAAGCGGTTGCGCAGCCGGTCCTCCAGGGTGACCAGCTGCTTGGGCGGCCGGTCGGAGGACAGCACGATCTGCTTGTTCGCGTTGTGGAGCGTGTTGAAGGTGTGGAAGAACTCCTCCTGCGTCGACTCCTTGCTCGCCAGGAACTGGATGTCGTCGACCAGCAGGATGTCCATCTCGCGGTACCGCTTCCGGAAGGCGTCGCCCTTGCCGTCGCGGATCGAGTTGATGAACTCGTTCGTGAACTCCTCCGAGCTCACGTACCGCACCCGGGTGCCCGGGTACAGGCTCCGCGCGTAGTGCCCGATCGCGTGCAGCAGGTGCGTCTTGCCGAGACCGGACTCGCCGTAGATGAAGAGCGGGTTGTACGCCTTGGCCGGCGCCTCGGCGACGGCCACCGCGGCGGCGTGCGCGAAGCGGTTCGACGCCCCGATGACGAAGGTGTCGAAGAGGTACTTGGGGTTCAGGCGCGCGGTCGGTTCGACCGGTCCCGAGGACGAGCCGGACGAGGGCGGGGGCGGCGCGGCCTTCGGCTCGGCGCGCTGCTGCTCGTACGGCTTGGGCTCGTACGAGGGCTGCTCGAAGGACGGCTGCTCGTACGCGGGCGGCTCGTACTGCTTCGGCTCGTACGGGCGCGGCTCGTAGGACGGCCCCGGCTGCTCGTACCCGCCGGACCCGGAGGGCGACGCGTACGGGTCCCGCTCCTGGAAGCCGCCCAGGCGCGGCTGCTGCCAGCCGTACTCCTCCTGCTGGGAGGGGCGCGGCCAGGCACCGGGCTCGGGACGCTGCGGCTGGTAGTCCGGGTAGGCCGGACGGGCCGTGGGCAGCTGGTCGTAGCCGTCGTCGTAGCGCGGACGGTCCTGCGGGGCGGGCGGCGCGGGGGCCGGTGCGGGCTCGCCGACCGAGTCGTCCACCGTGATGGCGATACGGATCGGACGGCCGCACTCGCGGCTGAGGGTCTCGCTGATCAGCGGGGCCAGCCGGCCCTCCAGGACGCGCTTGCCCCATTCGTTGGGGACGGCCAGGAGAGCGGTGTCGGCGACCAGCGCGAGCGGCTGGCAGCGCTCGATCCACTGCTTGTCCTTGGCCTCGATGCCCTGCTGTCCCTCTCCCAGGAGATGCTCGAGAACCCTCGGCCACACTGCGGCAAGATCGGCAGGTACGTCAGCCACAGGGCACGCTCTCTCACAGGTCCCACGAATGTGTGGTTCTTTGGGACGGTCGGGACAAAAAAATGCGGGGTCAAGCCAAGGTAGTCAGCGCGACCCGTGCGGTTCAAGTTGTTGTCCACAGGCTGTGCACAGTGCGGGTCGGGCTCGACTCGGTTTGACCGGATGGACTAGTCCCGCGTACCGTAACCAGGTCGAGTTGTCGATGGCTGCTGCCGCCTGCCTACCGATGGGCGAAGATCACGGAATGTGATCGTTTAGCGGTGTCCACTCGGGCGAACACGCGAAAGTTCCTCGTGGGCGCACGGTGACAGCCAGGCGATGTACCGCCACAACGATTCATTTTCTGGAGCCCCCGAGTGAGCAAGCGCACCTTCCAGCCGAACAACCGTCGTCGCGCCAAGACCCACGGTTTCCGTCTGCGTATGCGTACCCGTGCCGGCCGTGCGATCCTCGCCAACCGCCGCGCCAAGGGTCGCAGCGCCCTGTCCGCGTAATCGCGCACAGGTCATGACGTCGTGCTGCCTACCGAAAATCGGCTGAGGCGGCGCGAGGACTTCGCGACCGCGGTACGACGAGGCCGCCGGGCCGGCCGCCCGCTCCTCGTCGTCCACCTACGTACCAGCGGTGCAACGGACCCGCACGAGCCGGGGGACTCAGCTTCCCCGACGCGTGCGGGTTTCGTCGTCAGCAAGGCAGTGGGCGGTGCGGTCGTCCGCAACCAGGTCAAGCGCAGACTGCGCCACCTGATGCGCGACCGGCTCGCCGAGCTGCCCCCCGGTAGCCTGGTGGTGGTACGTGCGCTGCCCGGATCGGGCGACGCCGACCACGAACAACTGGCCCGGGACCTGGATGCCGCCCTGCAGCGGCTGCTGGGAGGCGTGGCTCGATGAAGTACCCGCTGCTCGCTTTGATCAAGCTGTACCAGTGGACGATCAGTCCGCTGCTCGGGCCGGTGTGCCGCTACTACCCGTCGTGTTCGCACTACGGGTACACGGCCATCGACCGGCATGGTGCGGTGAAAGGGACGCTTCTGACCGCCTGGCGGATCCTGCGGTGCAATCCGTGGTCCCCAGGCGGAGTCGATCACGTCCCACCTCGCAAACGCCCGCGTTGGCACGAACAGCTGCGCAGTGCGTTGCGTAGACCTCGCAATGCTCAAGGAGCCTGATTAGTGGACACGATTGCCAGTCTGTTCAGCTTTATCACCACGCCCGTGTCGTGGGTCATCGTCCAGTTCCACAGTCTGTACGGGGCGATTTTCGGTCCTGACACCGGTTGGGCCTGGGGACTGTCCATCGTTTCCCTGGTGATCCTGATCCGCATCTGCCTGATCCCGCTCTTCGTGAAGCAGATCAAGGCCACGCGGAACATGCAGGCGATCCAGCCGAAGATGAAGGCCATCCAGGAGCGCTACAAGAACGACAAGCAGCGCCAGTCCGAAGAGATGATGAAGCTGTACAAGGAGACGGGTACCAACCCGCTCTCCTCGTGCCTTCCCATCCTGGCGCAGTCGCCGTTCTTCTTCGCCCTGTACCACGTACTCAGCAACATCGCGAACAACAAGCCGATCGGCGTCATCGACCAGTCGCTGCTCGACAGCGCCCGTCAGGCGCACATCTTCGGCGCCCCGCTCGCCGCGAAGTTCACCGACAGCGCCGAGAAGGTCGAGGCCCTGGGCGCTTCGCTGACCGACGTGCGCATCGTGACCGCGGTCATGATCGTGCTGATGTCGCTGTCGCAGTTCTACACGCAGCGCCAGCTGATGCAGAAGAACGTCGACCTCACGGTCAAGACCCCCTTCATGCAGCAGCAGAAGATGCTGATGTACATCTTCCCGCTGATCTTCGCGGGCATGGGCATCAACTTCCCCGTCGGTGTCCTCGTCTACTGGCTGACCACCAACGTGTGGACCATGGGCCAGCAGATGTACGTGATCAACCAGAACCCCACCCCGGGTTCCAAGGCTCAGGACCAGTACCTCCAGCGCCTGCTCAAGCACGTCGCCTCGCACGGGAACGTCAAGGGTCGTCGTCGCAAGAACGTCGTCGCCGCGATCGTGGCCAAGGGCCCGGACCGCAACGACAACGAGCGGAAGTTCGTCTCCGCCCTGGCCAAGCAGGGCCTGGCCGCCCAGGCGGACGGCACGGTCTCCAAGAGCACCGTGGCCACCGCCGACGCGGACTCCGCCAGCAGCTCCGCCGCCAAGCGGCAGCAGCCCAAGCGGCAGAGCAAGTCGCAGCGCCAGACCCCCAAGACCTCTCCCAAGAAGTAAGAAGGAGTCCATCCCGTGACGGAAGGCACCACCTCCGCCGCCGCCGAGGGTGGCGACACCCTCACCCGCCTCGAGCAGGAGGGTGAGATCGCGGCCGACTACCTCGAGGGTCTGCTCGACATCGCCGATCTCGATGGCGACATCGACATGGACGTCGAGGCCGATCGCGCCGCCGTGTCGATCATCAGCGACTCCGGCAGCCGTGACCTGCAGAAGCTGGTCGGCCGCGACGGAGAGGTCCTGGAGGCGCTCCAGGAGCTGACCCGTCTCGCGGTCCACCGCGAGACGGGTGACCGCAGTCGCCTGATGCTGGACATCGCCGGCTACCGCGCCAAGAAGCGCGAGGAGCTGGCGGCGATCGGCGCCAAGGCTGCGGAAGAGGCGAAGAGCTCCGGCGAGCCGGTGAAGCTCCAGCCCATGACGCCGTTCGAGCGCAAGGTCGTGCACGACGCGGTCGCGGCCGCGGGTCTGCGCAGCGAGTCCGAGGGCGAGGAGCCCGCGCGCTTCGTCGTTGTGCTCCCGGCCTGACCGGAATAGTGGAGTGGTCGGCCCCGTCTGTATCGCAGACGGGGCCGAAGTTTGTCAGCCTGGCATTTCAACCAGCACATGTGAGTCGACCGCAGTGCGTACGGAAGGACGGTCCCCCGTGACGGAGGCAGCAGCTGAGCTTCCCCCGGCGCCCGAAGAGGCGCGGACGGTGTTCGGTGAGTATTTCCCGGAAGCTGTCCGCTACGCGGAGCTGCTGGCGGATGCGGGGGTCAAGCGCGGCCTGATCGGTCCGCGTGAGGTGCCCCGCCTCTGGGAGCGGCACCTGCTGAACTGCGCCGTGCTGGCCGAAGTGGTGCCCGAGGGCGTCACCGTCTGCGACGTCGGCTCGGGTGCGGGACTGCCGGGCATCCCGCTCGCCCTGGTGCGGCCGGACCTGAAGATCACCCTCCTCGAGCCGCTGCTGCGGCGGACGAACTTCCTGCAGGAGGCCGTGGAGCTGCTGGGCCTGGACCACGTCACTGTGGTGCGGGGCCGGGCCGAGGAGATGTTGGGCAAGCTGCCGCAGGTGCATGTGGTGACCGCCCGTGCCGTGGCTCCGCTGGACCGGCTGGCCGGCTGGGGTGTGCCGCTGTTGCGTCCGTACGGAGAGATGCTCCTGCTGAAGGGCGACACGGCGGACGAGGAGCTGCTCGCCGCGAAGACGGCGCTCGCCAAGCTCGGTGTGGTGAAGACCTCGGTGCTCCAGGTCGGCGAGGGCGTGGTGGACCCGATGTCCACCGTGGTCCGGGTCGAGGTGGGCGAGAGCCCTGGCGGCGTGCGTTTCGCGGCGAAGCGGGCCAAGGCCGCGCGCGTGGGGCGGGCCCGCAGGCGCCGTTGAGGTCCCGACGGTATGGATTTCGGAGTGTCGTAGCGGGATGAAGTGCCCGCGCGTGCATCGTGTTTCACGTGAAACGTCGCTCTCTGCTGCACGGAATCATCAGCCGCGGCCGAGCGGTTGCGTCCCCCCGCAACCGCCAGGAGACGGGGGTCGCGGGGTTGTCCACATCTGTGGATTCATCCACAGGAGTACGGGCCCCGCTGGTTCGCACCCCCGTAGACATGGGAGGCTCTGTTCATTCCGAGCCTGAAGTCGAGGAGAGTGAATCCGTGCGGTCCGACGCCAACCTCGCGGGGCCGGTGGCCGACCCGGTCCCCGGACCCCGCACCGAGTCCCCGGGGATGGGGGCATCCCCAGCGGACGCGGCGGGAGATGTTTCACGTGAAACACCGCCTCCGATGGACGACACCCCCATCGGCCGCGCCGCCCAGCTGGCGGTCGAAGCCCTGGGTCGTGCGGGTGAAGGACTTCCTCGTCCGGAGCAGACGCGGGTCATCGTGGTCGCCAACCAGAAGGGTGGCGTAGGCAAGACCACCACCACGGTGAACCTGGCGGCCTCGCTGGCGCTGCACGGAGCCCGGGTGCTGGTCATCGACCTCGACCCGCAGGGCAACGCCTCGACGGCGCTCGGCATCGACCACCACGCAGAGGTGCCCTCGATCTACGACGTGCTCGTCGAGAGCCGGCCGCTGCTGGAGGTCGTCCAGCCGGTACCGGACGTCGAGGGCCTGTTCTGCGCGCCGGCCACGATCGACCTGGCGGGCGCCGAGATCGAGCTGGTCTCCCTGGTGGCGCGGGAGAGCCGACTGCAGCGGGCCATCCAGGCGTACGAGCAGCCGCTGGACTACATCCTCATCGACTGCCCGCCCTCGCTGGGCCTGCTCACGGTCAACGCCCTGGTGGCCGGGGCCGAGGTACTGATCCCGATCCAGTGCGAGTACTACGCGCTGGAGGGTCTGGGACAGCTGCTGCGCAACGTCGACCTGGTGCGGGCCCACCTCAACCCGGCCCTGCACGTCTCGACGATTCTGCTCACCATGTACGACGGCAGGACCCGGCTGGCCTCCCAGGTCGCCGAAGAGGTGCGCAGCCACTTCGGGAACGAGGTCCTGCGGACGAGCATCCCGCGCTCGGTCCGTATCTCGGAGGCGCCGAGCTACGGCCAGACGGTGCTCACCTATGATCCTGGCTCCAGTGGCTCCCTCTCCTACCTGGAAGCGGCGCGCGAGATCGCGCTGCGAGGAGTGGGAATCCAGTACGACGCCCAGCACGCCCACCTGGGCGGCGGCAGTAACAGCACGCAGAACATGTCGGAGGGGATCCAGTGAGTGAGCGACGTAGAGGGCTTGGGAGGGGGCTCGGCGCTCTGATCCCTGCGGCTCCGCAGGAGCAGTCGGGTCCGGTGGTGGGTGCGGGGTCGACCTCGCCCGCGGCCGTACCGGTGCTGACGGCGGAGCGTGGAGTGGCGGCGGCCAAGGTGGCGACCCTTCCGCACGCGACTGTTTCACGTGAAACGGAGGCGCCGGAGCCGGCGGCCGTGCAGCCCGAGGCCGCTGAGGTGGCCGGTGCGACCTTCGCGGAGCTGGAGCTCGACTCCATCACCCCGAACCCGCGCCAGCCGCGTGAGGTGTTCGACGAGGACGCCCTGGCCGAGCTGGTCACCTCCATCCAGGAGGTCGGCCTGCTGCAGCCCGTCGTGGTGCGCCGGCTCGGGCCGGAGCGCTACGAGCTCATCATGGGCGAGCGCCGCTGGCGGGCCTGCCGTGAGGCCGGCCTGGAGCGGATCCCCGCGATCATCCGCGCGACGGACGACGAGAAGCTGCTCCTGGACGCGCTCCTGGAGAACCTCCACCGGGCACAGCTCAACCCCCTGGAAGAGGCGGCCGCGTACGACCAGCTCCTCCAGGACTTCAACTGCACCCACGACCAGCTCGCGGACCGCATCGGGCGGTCCCGCCCGCAGGTGTCCAACACGCTGCGTCTGCTGCGGCTGTCTCCGCCGGTACAGCGCAGGGTCGCCGCGGGCGTCCTGTCCGCGGGCCACGCCCGTGCGCTCCTGTCCGTGGAGGACTCCGAGGAGCAGGACCGCCTCGCCCACCGCATCGTGGCCGAGGGCCTCTCGGTCCGCGCGGTCGAGGAGATCGTCACTCTGATGGGGTCGCAGCCGACCAGCTCGGTGAAGCCGAAGGGTCCCCGCGCGGGGACCCGGGTCTCCCCCGCGCTGACGGAGCTGGCCTCGCGGCTCTCCGACCGCTTCGAGACCCGGGTGAAGGTGGACCTCGGGCAGAAGAAGGGCAAGATCACCGTCGAGTTCGCGTCCATGGACGACCTGGAGCGAATCCTGAGCACGCTGGCTCCCGGTGAGGGGCGTGTGCTCGCGCAGGGCGACAGCGAGAGCTGAGCCGAGGGCGGACCAAAGGGCGGGCTGAGGCCCGCCCTTTGCTTTTCGCCGGTGTTGGCGCCCGGGCTCCGTGGCTACGATGCAATCAGCTATGGCGTATCCACTCGGAGACACCTCATGAAGAGGGGGCGGGGGCCATGCGATCGGTGAGACGTACCGGCCTGCTGACGGCGGGCCTGGGACTCGGAGCCGTAGGAGGGTTTGTCGGATCATGGGTCGTCGGCTTGTACCGCTCACGTTGGACAACCTCCGGGACCTCCCCAAGCGCTGCCGGTCCTGCGTCTTCTGGGAACTGGACCCGGTCAGCGGCGAAGCCGCGATAAAGGCCGGCACCCCGGAGCTGGAGAAGGAGGCGTGGATCTCCGCCGTCCTGTTGGAGTGGGGCTCCTGCGGGCGCGTGGTCTACGTCGACGAAGTGCCGGTGGGCTTCGTGCTCTACGCGCCCCCTGCCTATGTCCCGCGGGCCATTGCCTTCCCCACCAGTCCGGTCTCGCCCGATGCCGTCCAGCTGATGACGGGCTGGATCATGCCGGGCTACCAGGGGCAGGGGCTGGGCAGGGTGATGGTGCAGACGGTTGCCAAGGATCTGCTGCGCCGCGGCTTCAAGGCCATCGAGGCGTTCGGGGACGCCCGTTGGGACGGTCCGGCGTGCATGCTGCCGGCCGACCACCTCCTGGCGGTGGGGTTCAAGACGGTGCGTCCGCACCCCGTGCATCCGAGGCTGCGGCTGGAACTGCGCTCCACGCTGTCCTGGAAGGAGGACGTGGAGCTGGCTCTGGACCGCCTCTTGGGGGCGGCGCGCAAGGAGCCCGTACTGCGTCCGCTCTGAGAGCTCCAGAGAGCAAGGGACGTCAGACGCAGGAAGCGGGAAAGGGGGCCGCCCACAGGGCGGCCCCCTTTCGATGTTTCACGTGAAACATGGCTCCACGTGAAACGGGGTCTTACTTGGCCTCGATGAAGACATCCAGGTCGCGGAGGAGCGCGGCCTTCGGCTTGGCGCCGACGATCGTCTTGGCGATCTCGCCACCCTGGTAGACGTTCAGCGTCGGGATGGACATGACGCCGTACTTCGCGGCCGTCGCCGGGTTCTCGTCGATGTTGAGCTTGACGATCTCGATCTGGTCGCCGTGCTCGGCCGCGATGGCCTCAAGGGACGGGGCGATCTGGCGGCACGGGCCGCACCACTCTGCCCAGAAGTCGACCAGGACGGGCTTCTCGCTCTTGAGCACAACCTCGTCGAAGTCCGCGTCGGTCACGTTCTTCAGGGTGCCGGCCACTGGGGCCTCCTTCTTCTTTACTGCGGTGGGGTGTGGGGGAAGGCGGTCAGACGGTCGCGGCCGCGTGCTCCGAGTCGGAGAGGGCCGCGAGGAAGCGCTCCGCGTCCAGCGCGGCGGAGCAGCCGGTGCCGGCGGCCGTGATGGCCTGGCGGTACGTGTGGTCCACGACGTCACCGGCACCGAAGACACCGGTGATGTTGGTGCGGGTCGAGGGGGCGTCCACCTTGAGGTAGCCCTCCTCGTCCAGCTCCAGCTGGCCCTTGAACAGCTCGGTGCGCGGGTCGTGGCCCACGGCGATGAAGAGACCGGTCACCGGGAGTTCGGAGGTCTCACCGGTCTTGGTGTTGCGCAGCGTCAGACCGGACAGCTTCTGCTCGCCGTGGATCTCGGCGACCTCGCTGTCCCAGGCGAACTTGATCTTCGGGTCGGCGAAGGCGCGCTCCTGCATGGCCTTCGAGGCGCGCAGGCTGTCACGGCGGTGGACGATCGTGACCGACTTGGCGAAGCGCGAGAGGAAGGTCGCCTCCTCCATCGCGGTGTCGCCGCCGCCGACGACGGCGATGTCCTGGTCCTTGAAGAAGAAGCCGTCGCAGGTCGCGCACCACGAAACGCCGCGGCCGGACAGGGCGTCCTCGTTGGGAAGGCCGAGCTTGCGGTGCTGCGAGCCGGTGGTGACGATCACGGCCTTGGCGCGGTGGACGGTGCCCGCGGTGTCGGTCACGGTCTTGATCTCACCGGTGAGGTCCACGGCGACGACGTCGTCCGGCACCAGCTCGGCGCCGAAGCGCTCGGCCTGGGCACGCATGTTGTCCATCAGGTCCGGGCCCATGATGCCGTCACGGAAGCCGGGGAAGTTCTCGACCTCGGTGGTGTTCATCAGCGCGCCACCGGCGGTGACGGCACCCTCGAAGACGAGCGGCTTGAGCGATGCGCGTGCGGTGTACAGGGCGGCGGTGTAACCGGCCGGCCCGGAGCCGATGATGATCACGTTACGGACGTCGCTCACGGGTGCTTTCCTCGTCTCTGCGGACTGCCTGCTGACTACCGGGGGGCCGGTCTCTGGTCTCACCCCACCCAACGGATCCTACGGCGCCCGCATTCCCCGGTTGTCCGCCCTGTGGACCAGGGCTGTCAGGTCCGGGGGTAGGTGCCCGTCAGCAGGACCTTCCCGCGGCCCGTGGGATCGGAGACCGTGCAGGCCGAATCGACGACGTAGGCATCGGCACGAGACTCGTCACCCTTGTGCGGCAGGACCACCAGATAGGCGTCGTGCCCCTGGAAGATCCCCCGTTCGGCGGCGAGGGGCGAGTCCGTGCGGCCCGTGCCCGCGGCCACACACGCGGGCAGCGTCCCGGCCATGGGCTTGCCGGTATCCAGGAGCTCGGGCTTCGGGGCCGTCCGCTCGTCGAAGGTGCTGGCTGTCCCGGAGGGGGCCTGGGCGTTCCGGTCGCCGCTCAGCAGCCGCTGGACGTCGCCGGGCAGGCGCGCGGCGCTGTACTCCCCCGGACCGTCCGCGGAGCTGACAGCGGTGGCGTCCTTCTTGGCGTCGAAGGCGCCGTCCACGCCGAGGTTCTGGAAGAGCATGACGCCGACGGCACAGGCCGCCGCGGTCACGATGCCGGTGAGGACGGCCACCCGGCGGCGGCTCCGCCTGCGGCCGGGACCGGTCGCGCCCGTGGCGTGGCCTGCCGGACGGGTGGTTGCGGACGTCTTCCGAGCCGCGGACGTGCTCGATGTTTCACGTGAAACATCGCTTGCCGCCGTGTGAGAGGGGACGGAGGGCTCGTGGTCCGCGCCTCCGGGGGCGATGGTGTCCAGGAGCGCCTCGGCCGCCAGGGCGGCGTCGATGCGTCCGGCGATGTCGGCCGGCATGCGCTGCGGCCCCGGCAGGGTTCCCAGGAGGCCGCGGATCTCCTCCAGGGACGCCCGGACGTCCGCGCACAGCGGGCATTCGGTGAGGTGTGTGCGCACCTCGGCCGTCCTGGCCGGCGAGAGGAGGCCTTCGGTGAGATCGGAGATCTCCGAGACGTCCGGGTGCCGGATCGTGCCGGTCTTGGAAGTCACGCTCGCCCACCTCCGCCCTTCACAGCATCTGGGTCCCTGGATTCTGCTGCCGGTGGGACGGGTGTCCCCTGCGACCGGTTCCTTCCCCGGTCAGCGGCACTGTTATCCCCGGCATTCGAGCGCAGATGAGTGAGCAGGGGAAGAAGTCTCGCCCGTCCCCGGGCGCAGCGGCTCTTCACGGTGCCCGTGGGCACGTCGAGCATCCGCGCGGCCTCGGCCACCGGGTAACCCTGCATGTCGACGAGGACCAGAGCAGCTCGCTGCTCGGCAGGAAGGGTGTTCAGAGCGGCCAGCAGCTCACGGTGGAGGTCCTGGCGCTCGGCGGGCGCCTCGGCGGACTCATGGGGCTCCAGGAGCCTTTCGAAGGTCTCTGGGTCGTCCACTGCGGAGGTCCTGCGCGAGGCGACCTTCCGAGCCCGGTCCAGGCACGCGTTCACGGTGATGCGGTGCAGCCAGGTGGTCACCGCGGACTGGCCCCGGAAGGTGTGCGCGGCGCGGTAGGCGGAGACGAGGGCGTCCTGGACGGCGTCCGCCGCCTCCTCGCGGTCCCCGAGGGTGCGCAGGGCCACGGCCCAGAGCCGGTCCCGGTGGCGGCGTACCAGCTCGCCGAAGGCTTCGGGGTCGCCGGCGACATGTCTGGCCAGGAGTTCCTGGTCGCCGATGCCCCCGGATGCGGCGTCGTCCAACGGTGAGCCCCCTCCCCCTGTCGTCGTGTCAGCCGGTGAACTTCACGTCGGTGATGCCCTGCTTGTAGCCGGATCGGCTGAACTCGTCGGACCCGGACTTGGGTACGTCGGTCAGCCAGAGGACCACGTAGCGGGTCTTCTTCGGCTGCTTGGCCTTGACTACCAGTTTGTCGGCCGACGTGGTACCCGATGCGATCTTCTTCTTCGGGTCGAGAGCGGCACTCGTGGACATCGAGTCGACCGCGTAGAGCACGGCCGTGGTGTGGTCACCGCTGTAGCGCAGCGCTATCGACGCGGCGCTGACCTCCTTCTCGGAGCCGAGGTCGAAGACCAGGCCGACACCTTCCTTGAAGGGGGCGAGCTTCGGTCCGTCGACGTAGCTCTTGGAGCGCCAGTAGGTGGAGGTGTCGCCGTCGTAGGCGTTGGCCACGCCGTCCCGGTTCTGTGACGTGCCGTCGGGGAAGTACTCGTCGGCACCCTTGACGGCGAGCGGGACGGGCGCCTTGTTCTTCGGGCCCTCCTCGCCCTCCTCCGTCTGGGACTGGGTGGTCCCTCCACCGCTCTTGCGGTCGAGGATGGTGTCGGCGAGCTGCCAGCTGCCGAGGCCGAGCGCGGCGATCAGGAGCGCGGCCACACCCCACTTGAGCACGCGGCCGGTGCCGCTCTGGAGCGGCGCGGGCGGCGGTGCCGTCGCGATGACCTGGGTGACGCCTCCGGGGCGCGCGGCGGCGCGCCCGTAGGTCCCCTGCTGGTAGGTGGTCTGCTGGTACTCGGGCGGAGCCGCGAAGGTCGGCTCCGGGGGCCGGATGCGCGGCATGGCGGCGACGGCCTTCGCCAGCTCCTCCGGCGTGGTGCAGGGCGGTTCCTGACGCGAGGCGGTGGCGCCGTCGTTGGCGAGGGCCCGCATCGCGATCTCGGCCAGTCCCCGGTGCACGCCGGCGCGGACCTGGTCCGGGGGCAGCAGGCCGACGCCCTTGGGCAGGCCTGACAGACCGTACGCGTCGTTCTCGTACGGCCAGCGCTGGGTGAGGGAGGCGTACAGCAGCGCGCCGATCGCCTCGGTGTCCGCACGCTGCGGGGTGTCGCTGCTGATCCCGCGCAGCGCGGCGTTCACGGCCAGTCCCCGGATCCGGTACTGGCCGGTGGACGTGCGCAGTATCGCGCTGGGTGTCAGCCGCAGGTGGGCCAGGCCCTCGCGGTGGGCCGCTGCCATGGCCTGCGAGATCTGGGTGACCAGCTGGTACGACTCGTGGGCCTCCAGCGGGCCCGCGGCGAGCAGCGCGGTCAGCTCCGTGGAGTCCGGCAGCCACTCGTGGACGACGTAGACGAGGTCGTTCTCCTCGACCGCGTCCAGGACCTGCACGAAGCGGGGATCCCCGAGCAGGGCTGAGGAGCGGGCGGCGGCGAGCACGGACCTGGCGCGGGGGTGGTCTGCGGGCAGCAGGTGGACCCCCACGGCCCGGCGCAGCTTCTCGTCCATGGCACGCCAGGAGCTGAAACCGTCCAGACGGGTGACGCACTCTTCGAGGCGGTAGCGTCTGGCCAGCTTGTGGCCGCTGTGCAGTTCGGGTGCGGAGGCCGCGCTCCTGCCGCGTTCGCCCTCCGTCTCGGCCGTGGTCCTGTCCGTCGCCTGCCGGGATTCCTGGGTGTCTGCCGCCCCGTCGGCCGTGGCCTTCTCCGCCTTGGCGGTCAGCGGCTCGTCGCCGCCGTTGTCGGCCACGTCGACGGCAGCCGTGCTACGTTCCGCCACCGTCGTTCCTGCCTCCCCATCCGTTGCGCGCTGTCGGCCAGTCTGCAAAGCCATGCCAATTGTGCCCACAGTCCGCCGCTATGCACGACACGCGTCGGCGGCGGAAGGTTGTGCTGGACCTACTCCCCCGGCCGCCGGCCGGGGACGGTCCCGCCCGGCGGCAGCTGGAGGGTTCAGCGGCCCAGACGTCCGCGGACCATCCCGACCATCGCGTTGAGTTCCTCGATCCGCATGCGCTTGGCCGCCACGAAGAAGACGCCCAGCAGCACGACCCCACCGGTCAGCAGGGCGGCCAGGGAAGCCAGCGCTCCGCTGCCGAGCAGCCGGGTGATGGCGAAGGCCACCCCGCCGCCGAGCGCGGCCGCCGGGACGCAGGCGCCGGCGAGGCGCGCGTACGTCCGCACGACGTGGGAGCCGTCGAGGTCGCCGCCGAGGCGGGTGCGCAGGCGGCGCCACGCGACGCCCACGCCGACCGCGAAGGCGAGCCCGTAGGCGCCGGCCATGCCGACGACGGCCCAGCGCGCGGGCAGGACCACGAACGCCAGACCCGAGACCGCCGCGTTCACGGCGGCCACGATGACCGTGTTGTAGAAGGGGGTCCGGGTGTCCTCGTAGGCGTAGAAGCCGCGGAGCACGACGTACTGCACGGAGTACGGGATCAGGCCGAGGCCGAACGCCATCAGCACGTAACCGATGTTCTGGGCACCGCTGCCGGACCCCGCGTACAGCAGGGTGGCCATCGGGACGCCGAGCGCCAGGAAGGCGAACGCGCAGGGCACGATCGCCACGGCCGAGGTGCGCAGGCCGTACGAGATGTCGTCGCGGACGGCCGCGGCGTCACCGTCGTGGGCGGACCGCGAGATGCGGGGCAGGACGGCGGTCATCACCGAGACGGTGATGATGGCCTGGGGCATCTGCCACAGTGCCAGCGCGTAGTTGTAGGCGGTGATGCCCGTACCGGAGTGGCCCTGCTTGTCCGCGACCGAACCGGCCCAGGTGGCGAGCTGGGTGACGACCACGAGGCCGACCTGGTTGGCGAGGACGAAGAAGAAGGTCCACTTGGCGAGGCCGACGGCCTTGCCGAGGCCGTGGCCGCGCCAGTCGAAGCGCAGCCGGGGCTTGAAGCCGGCCTCGCGCAGGTACGGGACCATGGCCAGGGCCTGGACGGTCAGGCCGAGCAGGGTGCCGATGCCCAGCAGCCGCACGCCCTCGGGGGTCACCGAGGCGGCGCTGACGTGGGTGCTGGTGAAGCCGCCGAAGGCCCAGATGAAGGCGCTGAAGGTGGCGATCACGACGATGTTGTTGAGGACCGGGGTCCACATCATCGCGCCGAAGCGGCCGCGGGCGTTGAGGATCTGACCCATCACCACGTGGACGCCCATGAAGAACATGGTCGGCAGGCAGTAGCGGGCGAAGGCGACCGCCACCTCGTTCTGCTGCGGGTCCGAGGCGATCTTCGGGGACATCATCGCGATGAACAGCGGGGCGGCCAGGACGCAGATGGTGGTGACGCCTGCGAGCAGCACCACGACCAGGGTCAGCAGCCGGTTGGCGTAGGCCTCGCCGCCGTCCTCGTCGTTCTTCATCGCCCGGACCAGCTGCGGGATGAAGACGGCGTTGAGCGCGCCGCCGCCGACGAGGATGTAGATCATCGTCGGCAGGGTGTTGGCGATCTGGTAGGTGTCGTTGAACGTGCCGACACCGATCGCGGTGGCCATGACCAGCGTGCGCAGGAAGCCCGTGATGCGGGAGACGATCGTGCCGGCGGCCATCAGCGCGCTGGACTTCAGCAGGCTCGCCGCGCGGCCGGCCGGCTTGCTGGGGGCCGGCGCGGCCACCGGGGCGTCCTCGGCGGGCGCGGCCGGCGCCGCCTGCTGGTCGCGGTAGAGGTGTGCGAAGGCGTCCGGCTCGGGCGGGGCGTCGGTGGCCTTGGTCACCAGCGCGTCCACGCCCACGAACTGGGTGGTGGTGGCGTGGTCGCCGTACGGCAGGTGGCGGGACGGGCCGTCGGGCTCGGGCGGCGGGGTCTGGGCCCAGACGCGCGGGTCGGGGGAGTGCGCGGGTGCGGACGGCCGGTCGTACAGCGGACCGGGCTCCCGGAACGTGCCCGGAGCCGGCGGCGGGTGCGCCGCGCGGTCGTACAGCGCCTCGGTCACCGGGTCCTGGGCGGCCAGGTCCTGGGCGCGGTACGGGTCCTGCTCGTATGCCTCCTGGACGTACGGGTCCTGGGCAGGAGCGGCGGGCGGCGGGACCTGCCCCGGTACGGGGGCGTCCTGGCCCGTCTCTCTGGTGCCGCTCGCGCCCTGCGCGCGGTCACCGTCGTACGGCGCGTTCATCGAAACCCCACCTCATCGTCCCCAGGCCCGGCCGGCCACGGTGTCGCTCAACGGTCCACTGTCTCACCCGTGCCGGAGGAGCTGTTGCTTTCCGGTCCGGTGTCCGGCGTCGGGTCACTCGGCTGCGTGCTCTCCTCGGCGGCGGCCCTGGCCGCGACCCTCTTGCGGCTGGCGTACATCTTCACCCCGGCCAGCACGAGAAGCAGCACCCCGCCCGCGATGACGAGCAGCACGGTCGAGGTGATCTCCGTGGCCTCGACCTTGAAGCGGCGCTCCTCGCCGTAGGGGATGCCGTCCTTGGTGTAGAGCTGCGCCACGACCTCCACGGGACCGCTGGCGGTCGCGTTGGCGGTGAACTTCACGGACTGGCTGTGGCCGCCCCGGACGTCCACCTCCTGGTCGGCCTCGCCCTTGTCGCCGAACATCAGGCGCGTCGGGTTGGTGGACTTCAGCCGCAGGATCAGCCCGTGCACGTCCTGGACCAGGCCGTTCTGCACCGTCACCGGGATGGTCGCGCTGCGGCCCGAAAGATGGGCCTTCGTCTTGGGGATCAGCTTGACCTGCCGGGTCAGCTCGATCAGGTAGTCCTGAACGCCGTCGCGGTACGCCCGCGCCTCGTCCGGACGCCCCCGCCACGACGTGGACATCTCCCGGTTGAAGGTGTTCCCGAAGGGGATGTCGACCCGCTCGGGGTGCGAAAGGATCACCTTGAAGTGGTCGAGCGTGATCTGCGTCGTGCGGATCTTCTCGAAGGCCGCCTGGGGCAGCTCCTGCCTGCGCAGGGAGTTCGGGTACTGGCCGGCTCCGGGGACCAGGGTGGTGGCCCGCGGGTCGGGCTTGGCCTTGGCCGCCGCCTCCAGGTCGCTCGCCTGCGTCCAGCGGCTGCCGCCCAGCACACCCAGGGCCTCCGCCATCGACTGGGCCTGGCTGGTCGTGGGCATCCGCTGGGGGGCGATCACGATGCTGCGCTGGGCGTCGACGTCCTGGAGGTTGAGGGCGAGGCTCTGCGCCAGGAACTCCTGCACGGCCAGCGTCGACTTCTCGGAGTTCAGCATGTCGCCCTCGAAGGCCTTCGAGAGCCGGGCGTCGGCGACCACGGCCGTGGCGCCCGCGCCGATCGGACGCGCGGCGGTGGGCGTGTACCCCAGGCCGCCCGTCTCCTGGAAGGTGTCGCTGCGGGCCAGCACGTTGTGCGCGCCCGCCGAGGTGGCCACGTTGACGATCGCCGGGTCCAGCGCGCCGTCGACCGGCCAGGCGAAGTCCGTCGAGGGCTCGACGTGGAGCACCGTCTCGACGGCCTGCCTGGCCTTGTCGGTGGCCGGACGCAGCTGGCCCAGCGATCCGGAGACGTTCTTGCCGCGGTGGGCGAGCGAGGCCAGATCGGGATCGGCGAACGGCAGGGCGACGACCTTCTTGCCCTGCACCGCCGCTTCGAGTGACGCCAGCCACTGCTTGGCGACGGCCTGGTTCCTGCCCCGGACGGTCTCGCCGTCCTCCGTGACGACCTTGTAGTTGCCGGCCATGGCGGCCACGCTCGCGAGGAGGTCCGGATCGATCACCCAGGTGACCGGGAGCTGGCTGCCGAGCGAGACGAGCTGTTCGAGACGGCCTCCGGGACGCAGCTCCGCCGCCAGGTCCTCGTTGCGGAAGACCGGGGTCTGGAGCTCGTCGGAGCCCGTCTGCGCCAGCAGGTGCGTGGCGGAGATCAGCGGCCAGGCGTAGCTGACCTGGGTCTTCTTGGCCGCGCCCTCGGGCTGCCAGGGGAGGAAGGTCCGCTCGATGCCGAGCACCTGCTCGTCGGGCCTGCTCTCGGTCTCACCGGACACCGAGACGCCCAGCTGGTAGACACCGTCCTCGCCGAGTCCGAGCTTGCTCACCGGGATCTTCAGGGTGAAGGGCTGGGCGACGTCCGGCGGCAGGGCCGAGATCTTCACCGCGGAGCCGGCGACCTCGGGGGAGTCGCTGCCCGGCCGGAAGCCGGTGCGGTCCGCCGCGTCGTCGATCGTGCCGCGGTCGGTGAGCCGCTGGCCGACCCGGAGGCCGACGTGGGCGTCGGTGACCGTCTCCTTGCCGTGGTTGGTCACAGTGCCGGAGATCGTGAGGGTGTCGCTCTTCACAGGCGCGCTGGGGGCCAGCGAGTCGAGGGAGACGTCGACCGTGGACGAACCGTTGGAGGCGGGCGCGGCCTGGGCAGGGGACTCCGCCGGCACGTAGATCAGACCGGCCAGGACGGGGGTACCGGCGAGCAGGACCACTGCTCGGCGCAGCCAGCGGCGGGCAGGGGCGGGGGAGCTCCCCAGGTTGTCTGCCGCCTCGGCCACGCGATCGCCCGTCCTCGTCGTGTCAGTGGTCGTCGGTTGTGCGTCCACGCATGGTAACGAGGCCCGCTGTGCCGGAGTGCCGCGGACTGCTCCACATGAACGGGCGGGCTCGGGGGGTGTCCGGAGCCTCACAGCGGGTAAACGAGGGAGCTCCTGCGGGGAGGGCCACGTACCCTTTTCTGTTGTGCCGAACGCCAACGAAGACAACCCCAGCGCCCTGAGCCAGGTGCAGCACCGCGCCGTGAGCGAGCTCCTGCGCGTCGCGCCCGTCGCCGACGATCTCGCCCGCCGTTTCAAGGAGGCGGGCTTCAGCCTCGCCCTCGTCGGCGGGTCCGTCAGGGACGCCCTGCTGGGGCGCCTCGGCAATGACCTCGACTTCACCACCGACGCCCGTCCCGAGGACGTTCTGAAGATCGTCCGCCCGTGGGCGGACTCCACCTGGGACGTGGGCATCGCCTTCGGCACGGTCGGGTCGCAGAAGGACGGCTACCAGATCGAGGTCACGACGTACCGGTCGGAGGCCTACGACCGGACCTCGCGGAAGCCCGAGGTCTCGTACGGCGACTCCATCGAGGAGGACCTCGTCCGTCGCGACTTCACGGTGAACGCGATGGCCGTGGCCCTGCCGGAGAAGGAGTTCATCGATCCGCACGGCGGCCTGGACGATCTCGCGGCCCGGGTCCTGCGTACCCCCGGCACCCCGGAGGACTCCTTCTCGGACGACCCGCTGCGCATGCTGCGGGCGGCCCGTTTCGCGGCGCAGCTGGACTTCGAGGTGGCCCCCGAGGTCGTCGCCGCGATGACGGCCATGGCGGACCGCATCGAGATCGTCTCTGCCGAGCGTGTGCAGGGTGAGCTGAACAAGCTCCTGCTCGCCTCCCACCCCCGCAAGGGGCTGGGGCTGCTCGTGGACACCAGCCTCGCGGCGCACGTACTGCCCGAGCTGCCCGCGCTGCGGCTGGAGAGCGACGAGCACCACCGGCACAAGGACGTGTACGAGCACTCCCTGATCGTCCTGGAGCAGGCGATCGACCTGGAGGAGAACGGCCCGGACCTGGTCCTGCGCCTGGCCGCCCTGCTGCACGACATCGGCAAGCCCCGCACACGCCGCTTCGAGAAGGACGGCCGGGTCTCCTTCCACCACCACGAGGTGGTGGGCGCCAAGATGACCAAGAAGCGCATGACTGCGCTCAAGTACTCGAACGAGATGGTCAAGGACGTCTCCCGGCTCGTGGAGCTGCACCTGCGCTTCCACGGCTACGGGACGGGCGAGTGGACCGACTCCGCCGTGCGCCGTTACGTACGTGATGCCGGCCCGCTGCTGGACCGGCTGCACAAACTGACCCGCTCGGACTGCACGACCCGGAACAAGCGCAAGGCGAACGCCCTCTCCCGCGCCTACGACGGGCTGGAGGAGCGGATCGCCCAGCTCCAGGAGCAGGAGGAGCTGGATGCCATCCGTCCCGACCTGGACGGCAACGAGATCATGGAGGTCCTGGGTGTCGGCCCGGGACCGGTGATCGGCAAGGCGTACCAGTTCCTGTTGGAGCTGAGGCTGGAGAACGGGCCGATGGAGCGCGACGCCGCGGTGTCGGCCCTCAAGGAATGGTGGGTCGGCCAGAGCTGAACCCGGGGCGATGTTTCACGTGAAACATCGCCCCGTTTCACGTGAAACATCGCTCGGGCTGTCGTCCCCGCCGCGCGAGCGCCAGGGCCACCGCACCGTAGATAACGGCAACGGCCACGATCAGGGGGACGGACTTCCCGTCGGGCGGCAGCATGAGCGCGGCCACGCCCGCCGCCCCTACAAAGGCGACGTTGAAGAGCACGTCGTAGACGGCGAAGACACGGCCGCGGAAGGCGTCGTCCACCCGGAACTGCACCTCCGTGTCCGTGGAGATCTTCGCTCCCTGGGTGACCACGCCCAGGAAGAAGGCGGCGACCAGCATGGGCTCCGGGGCGAAGGGCAGCCCCAGGGCGGGGACGAGCACCGCCGCGACCCCCGCCAGTCCGGTGATCCAGCCGAGCGTTCCGAAGCGCCCCGCTCCCCAGGGTGTGATCACGGCCGCTATGAAGAAGCCGCCGCCGGAGACACCGACCGCGAGTCCGAGAAGGGCGAGCCCCTCGGATTCGGTCGTGGACCAGGCGTAGCGGCAGAGCATCAGCAGCATCACCGTGAGGGCGCCGTATGCGAAGCGCATCAGCGTCATGGCGGTCAGCGCCCAGGCGGCCGGTCGCCGCTCCCCCAGGTGCCGCAGGCCCGCGGCCATCCCGCGGACGGTCAGCACCACGGCTTCCAGCACGGACGGATGAGAGTGCCCGAGGTCCCGGTCGGGGCCCAGCAGCGCGACGGGGAGCCGCAGCGAGGCCAGGGCGGCCCCGAGGTAGAGAACGGCGCCCACGAGGACGACCACGGCGTTGGAGTCCGCGGCCAGCAGCCGGACGGCGAAGGCCAGACCGCCGCCGGCCACGGCCGCCAGGGTGCCGGCGGTGGGCGAGACCGCGTTGGCCATCACCAGCCGGTCGGTGTCCACGACACGGGGCAGTGAGGCGGAGAGGCCGGCCAGCACGAAGCGGTTCACGGCCGTCACCGACAGGGCGGAGGCGTAGAAGAGCCAGTCGGGGACGGAGGCGAGGACCAGCCCGGCAGTGCCGCAGGCCAGGAGGGCCCGCAGCAGGTTGCCGTAGAGGAAGACCTGCCGGCGCCGCCAGCGGTCGAGCAGGACTCCGGCGAACGGCCCGATGACCGAGTACGGCAGCAGCAGGACGGCCATCGCGGAAGCGATCGCCGCGGGCGAGGTCTGCTTCTCCGGGGAGAAGACCACGTACGTGGCCAGGGCGACCTGGTACACGCCGTCGGCCGACTGGGAGAGCAGTCGTACGGCGAGCAGGCGGCGGAAATACCTCACGCGCAGGAGTACGCGCAGATCACGTACGACAGGCATGAGGGCAAGACTCACACACGCGAAGGGTCCCCGGGCACATTGCCCGGGGACCCTTCGCGAAGATCGGGTGAGGAGCCCGCACAGAGCGGGACACACCGGTCTTGCTTAGCGCTCGACCTCGCCCTTGATGAACTTCTCGACGTTCTCGCGGGCCTCGTCGTCGAAGTACTGGACCGGCGGGGACTTCATGAAGTACGAGGACGCGGAGAGGATCGGGCCACCGATGCCCCGGTCCTTGGCGATCTTCGCGGCGCGCAGGGCGTCGATGATGACACCGGCGGAGTTCGGGGAGTCCCACACCTCGAGCTTGTACTCGAGGTTCAGCGGAACGTCACCGAAGGCACGGCCCTCGAGGCGGACGTAGGCCCACTTGCGGTCGTCGAGCCACGCGACGTAGTCGGACGGGCCGATGTGGACGTTCTTCTCGCCCAGGTCCCGGTCGGGGATCTGGGAGGTGACGGCCTGGGTCTTGGAGATCTTCTTGGACTCCAGGCGCTCGCGCTCGAGCATGTTCTTGAAGTCCATGTTGCCGCCGACGTTCAGCTGCATGGTGCGCTCGAGGACGACACCGCGGTCCTCGAAGAGCTTCGCCATCACGCGGTGCGTGATGGTGGCGCCGACCTGCGACTTGATGTCGTCACCGACGATCGGGACACCGGCCTCGGTGAACTTGTCGGCCCACTCCTTGGTGCCGGCGATGAAGACCGGGAGGGCGTTGACGAAGCCGACCTTGGCGTCGATGGCGCACTGCGCGTAGAACTTCGCGGCGTCCTCGGAACCGACGGGCAGGTAGCAGACGAGGACGTCGACCTCGCGGTCCTTCAGGACCTGGACGACGTCGACCGGCGCCTCGGCGGACTCCTCGATGGTGGCCTTGTAGTACTTGCCGAGACCGTCGAGGGTGTGGCCGCGCTGGACGGTGACGCCGGAGGCGGGCACGTCGCAGATCTTGATGGTGTTGTTCTCGCTGGCGCCGATGGCGTCCGCCAGGTCGAGACCGACCTTCTTCGCGTCCACGTCGAACGCGGCGACGAACTCGACGTCACGCACGTGGTAGTCGCCGAACTGGACGTGCATCAGGCCGGGGACCTTGGACGCCGGGTCGGCGTCCTTGTAGTACTCGACGCCCTGCACCAGCGAGGCGGCGCAGTTGCCCACGCCGACGATGGCTACGCGAACCGAACCCATTCCGGTTGCTCCCTGTTTGTTCTCGGACGAGGCCTGCACGACGCAGGCCTCACTTTGCAGTGTCGTCGGACGGGCCGGATCGCATCTGATCCTTTCCCGCCCGCTCGCTCTCGATGAGCTCGTTCAGCCAGCGCACTTCGCGCTCCACGGACTCCATGCCGTGACGCTGCAGCTCAAGCGTGTAATCGTCGAGCCGTTCGCGCGTCCTGGCGAGCGAGGCCCGCATCTTCTCCAGCCGTTCTTCAAGCCGGCTGCGGCGACCTTCGAGGACCCGCATGCGCACTTCCCGCTCGGTCTGGCCGAAGAAGGCGAAGCGGGCGGCGAAGGACTCGTCTTCCCAGGTGTCGGGGCCGGTGTGCGAGAGCAGCTCTTCGAAGTGCTCCTTACCTTCCGCCGTCAACCGGTAGACGATCTTGGCGCGGCGCCCTGCGAGTGAAGCGGCGAGAGCGTCTTCCGGGGCGCTGCCCGGCTCTTCGATCAACCAGCCGTTGGCGACCAGCGTCTTGAGGCAGGGATAGAGCGTCCCGTAGCTGAACGCCCGGAACACCCCCAGCGAGGTATTGAGCCGTTTGCGCAGCTCATAGCCGTGCATGGGGGATTCGCGCAGCAGACCGAGGACGGCGAACTCAAGGATGCCGGAGCGCCTGCTCACCCGCCGATGCCTCCTCTGCCCCTAGTCCCTTATGCCGAGCTGATGTATCGGCTCGATACATCCAGACGATAGAACTGGCCGTCGCACTCGGCAAGGGGAGACATGGTGACCGGCGTCACATCATCAATTCGTTGGGGGCAAGTTGCCTGATTTGGGGTGAACTTCGGCACTGCGAGGGTTTTGACCGTGCGTAGTCTGTGCGCCATGACTCCGGTGGAACCGGAATTCACCTGCCGCTTCCAGGCGCACTCGCCTGTCCGAGGAGTAGTCGTTCGATGAGCGAGCACCGTCGCAAACCGCCGCAGCCGCAGGGCGGGGGACGCGCCGCCAACCGGCGGGCCGCCCAGCAGGGCTCCGGCCGCCGGGCCGCGACCGGGCGGGACGTGCCCACCGGGTCGCCCTCAGGTCCCTACGGGCAGCAGTCGTACGGACAGGATCCGTACGGCCGCCCTCCGCACGGGCAGGAGCCCGCGTACGGCGGCCGCGCCGAGGCCCGCCGGGCCGCGCAGCGCGGAAGCGGAAGCCGCAGGCGCGCGCCGGAGCAGGGCGCCGGGCGCGGCCGTACCCCGGACAAGCGCTTCATCAACTACCCCCGCTCCGACAAGGACGGCTGGAAGCGCTTCGTACCCTCCTGGAAGCTGGTGGGCGGTACCGCCCTCGGCTTCTTCGCGGCCATGACCGCCGCCACGGGCATCGCGCTGGCCATGGTCGGCGAGCCCGACGTGAACGACCTGGCCGTCGCTGAGAACAACGTCTACTACTGGGCGGACGGCACCCAGATGGCCGCCGTCGGCGGCGAGCGCAACCGGCAGATCGTCCCCTTCGAAAAGATCCCGAAGGAGATGCGGGACGCCGTCATCGCGGCGGAGAACGAGTCCTTCGACACCGACCACGGCGTCGACCCGATGGGCATCGCCCGTGCCGTGTGGAACATGGCCAAGGGCGGCTCGACCCAGGGCGGCTCGACGATCACCCAGCAGTACGTGAAGAACACCTTCCTCGACGCGGACCAGACGCTCACGCGCAAGGCCCACGAGCTGCTGATCTCCGTGAAGCTGGGCTACACCGGCGACAAGAACAAGGTCATGGCGGGGTACCTCAACACCGCCTACTTCGGCCGGGGCGCCTACGGCCTCCAGGCCGCCGCGCAGGCGTACTTCAAGAAGAACGCCGAGCAGCTCGACCCCTCCGAGTGCGCCTTCCTCGCCCAGATGCTCAAGGGCCCCAACCTCTACAACCCGGATGGCGGCATCGGCGCCGCAGCCACCCCCAAGGCCAACACCGACCGTGCCAAGCTCCGCTGGGCCTGGGTGCTGGACCGGGAGGTGGAGGTCGGCCGGATGACGCAGGAGGAGCGCAACAAGTACCGGACCTTCCCCAAGATCCAGCCTCCCGCGGAGGCCCTGTCCCTCAGGGGCCAGACCGGCTACCTGGTCGAGATCGCCAAGCAGTATGTGCTCAAGAAGTCGGGCATGACGATCAACCAGCTCGACCACGGCGGCTACCAGATCCACACGACCTTCGACAAGAAGAAGGTCGACGCCCTGGCCAAGGCCGTGGACCAGACCCGCGAGGAGTTCCTGGACGAGAAGGAGCGCCCCGAGACGGACAAGTTCGTCCAGTTCGGTGCCGCCTCGGTCGACCCCAAGAGCGGTGCGATCGTCGCCATATACGGCGGCGCCGGCATGGACAAGAAGCACTTCACCAACAACGCCAACACCTCCGGTGTCCCGGTCGGCTCGACCTGGAAGCCGTACGTGCTGGCCGCGGCCATGGAGTACGGCACCCAGAACACCGACGGTGAGGGCCTCTCCCCGGAGAGCAAGTACAACGGCAACGACCTGATCGTCATCAAGAACCGCGACGGCGACCCGGTCATGGGCAGCAACGGCCGTCCGTTCCGGCAGAAGAACGAGAGCCCGACCCGCTACGGCATGGTCACGCTCGACGAGGCCATGCAGAAGTCGATCAACACGCCGTTCGTACAGCTCGGCTTCGACGTCGGCCACAGCAAGGTCCGCGAGGTCGCCGAGTCCACGGGCATCCTCGACGAGTCGATGAACCCGAACAACGACGCCTCGTTCATGCTCGGCACCTCGACCCCGAGCGCGATCCGCATGGCCGACTCGTACGCCACCTTCGCCGCCTCCGGCACCCACCACGAGCCCTACTCCGTGACCAAGGTGGAGACCAAGGACGGCCCGCTGGAGGGCTTCGAGAAGCCCGCGGCCAAGCGCGCCATGGACAACTCGGTCGCGGACAACATCACCAAGGTGCTCGAGAACGTGGTCAAGCAGGGCACCGGTACCAAGGTGAAGAAGCTGGGCCGGCCGGCCGCCGGCAAGACCGGTACCACCGACAAGAACAAGTCGGCCTGGTTCGTCGGCTACACCCCGCAGCTGTCCACGGCCGTGACGCTCTTCCGTACCGACCCCACCAGCGAGGACAAGGAGCTGATGTCGATGAACGGCACCGGCGGCGTCTCCTCGATCCACGGTGGTGACATCCCGGCCGAGATCTGGACCACGTACATGAAGGCGGCCCTGAAGGGCCAGCCCGAGCTGGACTTCCCCGAGGCCGAGGACATCGGCGTCGAGGCCGACGGCGACGGCGGTCCCTCGCCTTCGCCGACCCCCTCGATGACCGTCTCCGAGTCCCCCTCGCCGGAGCCGAGCGAGTCCCCCTCGCCCACCGCGACCCGCACCCGCAAGCCCAAGCCCACCTGTGGCCCGCGGGACTGGAACTGCGGTGAGGACGGCGGCACCGACTCCGGCACCACCGAGGGCAACGACGGCGGCGGGGACGGCGACCCCTCCGGCTTCCCGAGCCCGACGTACAGCAAGCCGACCAGCGGCGGACGGAGCGGCGGAGGCAACAACGGCGGCCTCCTCGGCGGTACGGACAACTAGTCCCCCGCCGCCGGAGCCGGCACGGCGCAACACGTACGAGGGCCGTCGCACCACCCGGTGCGACGGCCCTCCGCGTTCCCGGCCGGGTACGGCAGGATGAGCGCATGACGAAGGTGCACGAGGACCGCCCCGTACTGCCCACCCAGCAGGACGAGGTCGCCGCGGCCGGCAGCGTGCTGTTCGGCGGCCCGCTGGGACGCCGCGCGCTGCTCGGCGGCCACTGGCTGACCCCGGTCCGCGTCATCGCGCTCGTGACCATCGGGATGTTCGCGCTGGGCATGGTCCAGAAGGTGCCCTGCTACGACTGGGCGTGGTTCCGCGGCGCCACGGCGCAGTACACCCACGCCTGCTACTCGGACATCCCGCACCTCTACGTGGCGCGCGGTTTCTCCGACGGCCTCACGCCGTACTTCGACCGGCTCACCGGCGACATGCAGTACCTGGAGTACCCGGTGCTCACGGGTCTGTTCATGGAGGTCGCCTCGTGGCTGACCCCGGGCAGCGGTTCCATGCAGCACCGCGAGCAGATCTACTGGATGGTCAACGCCGGCATGCTGATGGCCTGCGCGGTCGTGATCGCCGTCTGCGTCGCGCGCACCCACCGTCGCCGCCCCTGGGACGGGCTGCTGGTGGCCCTGGCCCCCGCGTTCATGCTGACGGCGACGATCAACTGGGACCTGCTCGCCCTGGCCCTCACGGCCGCCGCGATGCTCATGTGGTCGCGGAGCAGGGCACTGGCCGCCGGCATCCTGATCGGCCTGGCGACCGCCGCGAAGCTGTACCCCGTCCTGCTCCTCGGGCCGCTCTTCCTGCTCTGCTGGCGGACCGGGAAGTGGCGCGAGTTCGGGCGGGCCGCCCTCGGCGCGCTCAGCGCGTGGCTGCTGGTCAACGTGCCCGTGATGATGTGGGCGCCCGAGGGGTGGAAGAAGTTCTACACCTTCAGCCAGGAGCGTCCGGTCGACTTCGGCTCGTTCTGGCTGATCATCTCGCAGCGCACGGGCAACCCGCTGGAGGACGTGAACACGTACGCCACGCTGCTCATGCTGGGCCTGTGCGGGGCGATCGGCCTGCTCACCCTGACCGCGCCGCGCCGTCCGCGCTTCGCCCAGCTGGCCTTCCTGGTCGTGGCCGCGTTCATCCTGACCAACAAGGTGTACTCGCCGCAGTACGTGCTCTGGCTGGTCCCCCTCGCGGCGCTGGCCCGGCCGCGCTGGCGGGACTTCCTGATCTGGCAGGCCGGGGAGGTCCTCTACTTCCTGGGCATCTGGTTCTACCTGGCGGGCACGACCGGCGGCGAAGGGGCGAAGGGCCTGCCCCTGGAGGGCTACCACCTGGCCATCGCCGCCCACCTGCTCGCGACGCTCTACCTCTGCGCCGTGGTCGTGCGCGACATCCTGCTGCCCGAGCGGGACGTCGTACGACGGGACGGGTCCGACGACCCCTCGGGGGGCGTGCTGGACGGGGCGCCGGACGTGTTCGTGCTCGGACACGCCACGAGGGCGCCGCACGACGCGGCGCCCTCGGAGGGTCAACGGGTGGACTGGGGGGCCTCCGTACGCGACTGACGTACGGCGGGCCCGCCCGCCCGGGTCAGCGGTCGACCAGCCGGTCCGGCTGCGTGGTGGTGTGCCGGAGGTGGGCCACCAGCTCGTCGCCGACCGTCGGCTCCGTGGCGTCGGAGGGCACGAAGAGGATCGAGACCTGCATGTGCGGGGGCTCGGCGAACCAGCGCTGCTTGCCGGCCCAGACGAAAGGCGAAAGGTTCCGGTTGACGGTCGCGAGGCCGGCCCGGGCGACGCCCTTGGCCCGGGGCATCACGCCGTGCAGGGCCTTCGGGGCCTCCAGTCCCACGCCGTGCGACGTGCCGCCGGCCACCACGACCAGCCAGCCGTCCGAGGCCGCCTTCTGCTGGCGGTAGCCGAAGCGGTCGCCCTTGGCGACCCGGGTGACGTCGAGGACCGCGCCGCGGTACTCGGTCGCCTCGTGGTCGCCCAGCCACAGCCGGGTGCCGATGCGGGCCCGGAAGCGGGTCTGCGGGAACTGCTGCTGGAGCCTGACCAGCTCCTCCGCCCGCAGGTGGCTGACGAACATGGTGTGCAGCGGCAGCCGGGCGGCGCGCAGCCGGTCCATCCAGCCGATGACCTCCTCGACGGCGTCGGAGCCGTCGGGGCGGTCGAGCGGCAGGTGGAGGGCGAAGCCCTCCAGGCGGACGTCCTCGATGGCGGCCGCGAGCTGGCCCAGCTCGTCCTCGGAGACGCCGTGCCGCTTCATCGAGCTCATGCACTCGATGACCATGCGGACGCCCACCAGGGCGCGGACACCGTCCACGGAGGACACCGACCGGATCACCCGGTCCGGCAGCGGCACCGGCTCCTCGCCCCGCCGGAACGGGGTGAGGACCAGCAGGTCGCCGCTGAACAGGTCCTTGATCGAGGCGGCCTCGTACGTCGTGCCGACCGCCAGGATGTCGGCGCCCAGCCGCGTCGCCTCCTCGGCGAGCCGCTCGTGGCCGAAGCCGTAGCCGTTGCCCTTGCAGACGGGGATCAGTCCGGGGAACTGGTCCAGCACCTGCTTGTGGTGCGCACGCCAGCGCGCGGTGTCGACGTAGAGCGTGAGCGCCATGCCCGACCGGAACCTTTCTCGAGTGTGTGAGGGGTGGGGTGCTGCTGTCAGCGCCGCGACATGTAGATGTCGAGGGCCTTGTGCAGCAGCTTGTTGAGCGGGAAGTCCCACTCGCCGACGTACTCGACGGCCTCGCCGCCCGTGCCGACCTTGAACTGGATCAGGCCGAAGAGGTGGTCGTTCTCGTCGAGGGAGTCGCTGATGCCGCGCAGGTCGTAGACGCTCGCGCCCAGGGCGTAGGCGTCGCGCAGCATGCGCCACTGCATCGCGTTCGAGGGGCGGACCTCGCGCTTGTGGTTGGCGGAGGCGCCGTACGAGTACCAGACGTGCTGGCCGACCGTCAGCATGGTGGCGGCGGCCACGGCTTCGCCCTCGTGCTTCGCGAGGTAGAGCCGCATCCGGTTCGGGTCCTCGGAGTTGAGGGCCGTCCACTGGCGCTGGAAGTAGCTGAGCGGGCGGGGGCGGAACTTGTCGCGTTCCGCCGTGATCTCGTACAGGCGCTGCCACTCCGGCAGGTCGTCGTAGCCGCCCTGGACGACCTCGACGCCGGCCTTCTCGGCCTTCTTGATGTTCCGCCGCCAGAGCTGGTTGAAGCCCTTGAGGACGTCGTCGAGCGAGCGGTTGGCGAGCGGCACCTGGAAGACGTACCGGGGCTGGACGTCGCCGAAACCGGCGCCGCCGTCCTCGCCCTGCTGCCAGCCCATCCGGCGCAGCTTGTCGGACACCTCGAAGGCGCGCGGCTCGATGTGCGTCGCCTCGACGTCACGCAGGCGCTTGACCTCGGGGTCCTGGATGCCCGACTTGATCGCGGTCGCGTTCCAGCGGCGGATGACGACCGGCGGGCCCATCTTCACCGTGAAGGCGCCCTGCTGCTTGAGGTGGGCCAGCATCGGCTGGAGCCACTCGTCCAGATTGGGGGCGTACCAGTTGATGACGGGGCCCTCGGGGAGGTACGCGAGGTAGCGCTTCACCTTGGGCAGCTGGCGGTACAACACGAGGGCCACGCCCACGAGTTCGCCGCTCTTGTCGAACCATCCGAGGTTCTCCGAACGCCACTCGTTCTTGACGTCGGCCCACGCCGGGACCTGGCAGTGGCTCGCCGAGGGCAGGCTCTGGATGTAAGCCAGATGCTGCTCTCGGCTGATGGTCCTCAGGGACAGGCTCATGCGGGGCGTCTCCTCCGGCGGCTTCGCTGGTATGGCGCGAAGCCTACTGCGACAAGGGCGCCACCCATCTGGGGGACGTCCCGTGGACGTGCCGGGCCGTCCGGTGGCGCCCTGCCGCGGAGGAGGCCCGGTCAGCCCATGAGGCCGCCGAACAGGCCGCCGTGCGCCATGCCGAGGCCGAAGCCGATCGCGGACGCGCCGAGCCCCAGAACCATGCCGAAGCGCTCGCGTGTCGTCTCGGAGATGAACTGTCCGTACGCGCCCGTCACGATGCCGATCAGGCCGGCCCACGAACTCAGCAGGTGCAGGTTGTGGAAGAACGCGGTGACGAAGGCCACGGCGCCGAGCACCAGCGTGATCGCGAGAAGGGTGTCCTGGAGCGGGTGCGGCTTGCCGTCGGTCGCGAAGAGGGAGATCTGGGACTGGGGTCGCATTGCCTGTGCCATGAGGGCACCTCCCGGCGATGGAGAGTGGTGCCGCGGGGCCGCCCGGCCGTCTGCCGGGCATAGCACCGCGCACACCCGTTGTGTACAGATTGTGGCCCCTCGCTGCCGGATTTCAACCGGAAGGAGGTGAGCAGGTACTCTGTACGGTCTGCGCGGTGTCTGCTCTCAGGCCAGTCGGCTCTGGGAACGCCGCGCGGCACGCATCACGACCCTCCTGCCACGGAACGACCGTGGCCGCTGAGTCCAAAGGAGGTGGGTTCCACATGCGTCACTACGAGGTGATGGTCATCCTCGACCCCGATCTCGAGGAGCGCGCTGTCTCCCCGCTGATCGAGAACTTCCTCTCCGTCGTCCGTGAGGGCAACGGAAAGGTCGAGAAGGTCGACACCTGGGGCCGTCGTCGTCTCGCTTACGAGATCAAGAAGAAGCCCGAGGGCATCTACTCGGTCATCGACCTGCAGGCCGAGCCTGCGGTCGTCAAGGAGCTCGACCGCCAGATGAACCTGAACGAGTCGGTCCTCCGGACCAAGGTCCTCCGCCCCGAGACCCACTGAGCTTCCGCTCAGAGGTAATCGGGTTCGAGTAGCACAAGCAGCCAGCAGCAATCCCCGCCGAGAGGTTCATCCATGGCAGGCGAGACCGTCATCACGGTCGTCGGCAATCTCGTCGACGACCCCGAGCTGCGCTTCACCCCGTCCGGGGCGGCAGTCGCGAAGTTCCGTGTCGCGTCCACCCCCCGCACCTTTGACCGCCAGACCAACGAGTGGAAGGACGGCGAGAGCCTGTTCCTGACCTGCTCGGTGTGGCGGCAGGCGGCCGAGAACGTCGCCGAGTCGCTTCAGCGCGGCATGCGCGTCGTCGTGCAGGGCCGGCTGAGGCAGCGGTCGTACGAGGACCGCGAGGGTGTCAAGCGCACGGTCTTCGAGCTGGACGTCGAGGAAGTCGGCCCCAGCCTGCGCAACGCCACGGCCAAGGTCACCAAGACCGCCGGTCGTGGTGGCCAGGGTGGCTACGGCGGTGGCGGCCAGCAGGGCGGCGGCGGTGGCGGCGGCTGGGGCGGAGCCCCCAGCGGCGGTCCGCAGGGCGGCGGAGCTCCCTCCGACGACCCGTGGGCGTCCAGCGCGCCGGCCGGCGGCCAGCAGGGCGGCGGCGGTGGCGGCTGGGGCGGCAGCTCCGGCGGCAACGGCGGCGGCTACTCGGACGAGCCGCCCTTCTAGGGCGGCCCGTACCCAAACTTCTTGATCACACAGGAGAAACACCATGGCGAAGCCGCCTGTGCGCAAGCCTAAGAAGAAGGTCTGCGCGTTCTGCAAGGACAAGACCGCGTACGTGGACTACAAGGACACGAACATGCTGCGGAAGTTCATTTCCGACCGCGGCAAGATCCGTGCCCGTCGCGTGACCGGCAACTGCACGCAGCACCAGCGTGACGTCGCCACGGCCGTCAAGAACAGCCGTGAGATGGCGCTGCTGCCCTACACGTCCACCGCGCGATAAGGGAAGGGTGACCAACTAATGAAGATCATCCTGACCCACGAGGTCTCTGGCCTCGGCACCGCCGGCGACGTCGTCGACGTCAAGGACGGCTACGCTCGCAACTACCTGGTCCCGCGTGGCTTCGCCATCCGCTGGACCAAGGGCGGCGAGAAGGACGTGGCGCAGATCCGCCGCGCCCGCAAGATCCACGAGATCGCGACCATCGAGCAGGCCAACGAGGTCAAGGCCCAGCTCGAGGGTCTGAAGGTCCGCCTGGCCACCCGCTCGGGTGACGCCGGTCGCCTCTTCGGTTCCGTCACCCCGGCCGACATCGCCACGGCGATCGAGTCCTCCGGTGGCCCGAAGGTCGACAAGCGCCGCGTCGAGCTGGGCTCGCCGATCAAGACCCTGGGTGCGCACCAGGTCTCCGTGCGTCTGCACGCTGAGGTTGTCGCGCAGCTCGGTGTCGAGGTCGTCGCCGCCTAAGTGCCGCGCATGAAGGGCCGCACCCTCCGGGGTGCGGCCCTTCGTCGTTTCACGTGAAACATCGCCCGTCCGCTGTTTCACGTGAAACAGCGGACGGGCGGACAGCGGGACAGGTGGTCCGCGGCAGTGGCAGCGGTCAGCGGGTGGCGCCGGTGACCAGCCAGCGGCCCGACCGGGCGCGCAGCTGCAGGGTCGCCATCCTGACCAGCATCATCAGCGTCATGGCCCACCACAGAGCCGTGAGGCCACCGCCGAGGGCGGGCACGAGGAGCGCGGCGGGCGTGAACACGGCCAGGGTGAGCAGCATGGCCCAGGCCAGGTAGGTACCGTCGCCCGCGCCCATCAGCACACCGTCGAGCACGAACACGATGCCCGAGACCGGCTGTGAGAGGGCGACGACCAGGAGGGCGGGCAGCAGGGCGCTCTCCACGCTGGGATCACTGGTGAACAGCGGGATGAAGAGCGGCCGGGCGACGACGACCAGCAGGCCGAGGACCACGCCCGAGACGATTCCCCACTGCACCATCCGGCGGCACACGGCCTTGGCGCCCGTGGTGTCGCCGGCCCCGAGGTAGCGGCCGATGATGGCCTGGCCCGCGATGGCGATGGCGTCGAGGGCGAAGGCGAGCAGGCTCCACAGGGACAGCAGGATCTGGTGGGCCGCGATTTCGGCGTCGCCCAGTCGGGCCGCCACGATGGTCGCGATCACCAGGACGGCCCGCAGGGAGAGCGTCCGGACCAGCAGGGGCGCACCTGCCTGGGCGCAGGCCCGGATGCCGGCGGGGTCGGGGCGCAGTGAGGCGCCGTGGCGCCGGGCGCCGCGCACGACCACGACGAGGTAGGCGACGGCCATGCCGCACTGGGCGATCACGGTGCCCCAGGCGGAGCCCGCGATGCCCAGTCCGGCACCATAGACGAGGCCGACGTTCAGGGCGGCGTTGGCGGCGAACCCGCCGATGGCGACGTACAGGGGCGTACGGGTGTCCTGGAGGCCGCGCAGCACCCCGGTGGCGGCCAGTACCACGAGCATGGCCGGGATGCCGAGAGCGGAGATCCGCAGGTAGGTCACGCCGTACGGGGCCGCGGTGTCGGAGGCGCCGAGCAGGCCGATCAGCCAGGGTGCCGCGGGCAGGACCACGGCGATCACCAGGGCGCCGAGCAGCAGGGCGAGCCAGATGCCGTCCATGCCCTGGCGGATCGCCGCACCGAGATCGTCGGCGCCGACGCGCCGGGCGACGGCCGCGGTGGTCGCGTACGCGAGGAAGACGAAGACGCTGACGGCCGTCGTCAGGAGCGCCGCGGCCACACCGAGCCCGGCCAGCTGGGACGTCCCGAGGTGGCCCACGATGGCACTGTCGGCCAGCACGAAGAGAGGCTCGGCGACGAGCGCGCCGAAGGCCGGCAGGGCGAGTGCGAGGATCTCGCGGTCGTGCTGCCGGGGCCTCGCCTCGGGTCCTGGGGGCGCTTGTGTCATGTGCTCAATCTAATCTTCCACAGGTAATAGATGCAATGGCCGAATGACCATTACGTCGGGGTGTCGTACGACACTCCTCGTGCGCCGTTCGCGCCGATCTTGAAACCCTCGCCAAACTTTTTGTCCCCCACAGGTGCTGCATGGGGAAAGGCCAGGTCAGATGGGGTGTGGGGGGAGTGGCTATGAGTTTGTCCACAGTGCCGTCCCCCGCTCCGTACACAGGATCCGGAGAGTTACCCACAGACTTGGCGTGCTCATCCACACAGCCTGTGGATAACCAGATTGGCTGACGGTGCCCGCGGGCCTACCGTTGTGCGTCGTCCCGCCTCTCTTCCGGCACCTGCCGGCCGGGGGACACCCCCCGCCGGAGGCGGGGGGAGAGTGCCCCGGAGAGCGCGATTCGGACGCCTGAAATGTCAGAGCCGTGTCGTAGAAAGAGTGACACGGCGAGGTCCGCGCGGCGGACGGGAGGAGACGGCCCGGTGAGCATTCCCGAGCCCATGGACGACCCCTGGGCCGACAGCGGACCCAGCGACGTTCTCCCGGTCTCCCGGCCCCGTCGTGGCGACCGCCCGCGCCGCGGTGAGGAACAGCACGAGCGCGGCCGTGAGGGCGGCGACTGGGACGGCGGTGGAAGCGGCTTCGAGCGCGTGCCCCCGCAGGACCTCGACGCCGAGCAGTCCGTGCTCGGCGGCATGCTGCTGTCCAAGGACGCCATCGCCGACGTGGTCGAGGTCCTCAAGGGCCAGGACTTCTACCGGCCGTCGCACGAGACGATCTACCAGGCGATCCTGGACCTCTATGCCAAGGGCGAGCCCGCCGACCCGATCACCGTCGGCGCGGAACTCACCAAGCGCGGCGAGATCACCAAGGTCGGCGGCGCGGCCTACCTGCACACCCTGGTGCAGTCGGTGCCCACCGCGGCCAACGCCGAGTACTACGCCGAGATCGTCCACGAGCGGGCCGTGCTGCGACGGCTGGTGGCCGCCGGCACCAAGATCACGCAGATGGGCTACGCGGCCGACGGCGACGTCGACGAGATCGTCAACAGCGCCCAGGCCGAGATCTACGCCGTCACCGAGCAGCGCACCTCCGAGGACTACCTGCCGCTCGGCGACATCATGGAGGGCGCCCTCGACGAGATCGAGGCGATCGGCTCGCGCAGCGGACAGATGTCCGGTGTGCCGACCGGCTTCACCGACCTCGACTCCCTGACCAACGGCCTCCACCCGGGCCAGATGATCGTCATCGCGGCCCGCCCCGCGATGGGCAAGTCCACCCTGGCGCTCGACTTCGCCAGGGCCTGTTCGATCAAGAACAACATGCCCAGCGTCATCTTCTCCCTCGAAATGGGCCGCAACGAGATCGCGATGCGCCTGCTGTCCGCCGAGGCCCGGGTCGCGCTGCACCACATGCGGTCCGGCACGATGACCGACGACGACTGGACCCGGCTCGCCCGCCGGATGCCCGACGTCTCCGCGGCGCCCCTCTACATCGACGACTCCCCGAACCTGTCGATGATGGAGATCCGCGCCAAGTGCCGCCGCCTCAAGCAGCGCCAGGACCTCCAGCTCGTCGTCATCGACTACCTCCAGCTGATGCAGTCAGGTGGCGCGCGGCGCCCCGAGAGCCGCCAGCAGGAGGTCTCGGACATGTCGCGAAACCTCAAGCTGCTGGCGAAGGAGCTCGAGGTCCCGGTGATCGCGCTCTCGCAGCTGAACCGTGGTCCCGAGCAGCGCACCGACAAGAAGCCGATGGTCTCCGACCTCCGTGAGTCCGGTTCCATCGAGCAGGACGCCGACATGGTCATCCTGCTGCACCGCGAGGACGCCTACGAGAAGGAGTCGCCCCGTGCGGGCGAGGCCGACCTGATCGTCGCCAAGCACCGAAACGGTCCTACGGCGACGATCACCGTGGCCTTCCAGGGCCACTACTCCCGCTTCGTCGACATGGCCAACACCTGACCCGCCACCTGGAGGGTCAGAACCTGCGCAGCGAGCGACGCGCTCGCCCCATGCGTGAGGTCTGACCGTCTCCGCCAAGCCCGCCCTGGTTCCTCAGTCCTTGGCGGAGACGTCCAGGGCGGTCCCGTACAGGCGCGCGACCCGGAGCAGGATGGTCACGCGCCGGTCGGGCAGCGGCTGCTCACCAGGGGCCGCCGCGTCGGCCGGATCCACGATCTCCGCCTCTCCCTCCGCCACGGCGAACGACCAGATGTCCGGGCCGCTGACATGCAGTGAGGCGTGCGGGTCGCGGCGCAACTGGCGGACCTTGAGGCGGTCGGCGGTGGAAGAGACCCTCAGCACGCGCTCCTCGGCGTTCCAGTCGTAGAGGACGGTCGACAGGTGCGGGTGGCCGGTGCTCCTGACGCTCGCGAGTACGCCGAACTGCTGCCGGCTCAGCAGCTGGGAGAGCTCTTGGTCGGTGAGCGCTCGGGGGGCCGGGCCGTCGTTCCGGGTGGTGCCGGTGGTGGTCCCGGTGGCGGTGTGCTCGCTCATGTCGGTCAGCCTTTCGGTGGGGGGCGTGCGCGCGATGGGGCGGAGTCGAATGCGGCCAACGCCTGGTCTCCCGTGCAAGTGGTCGCAACAAAGGAGACCGTAGCAGATAGTTCCGTTGCGGACTATCTGGTTCAGTCTCATTCAAGAGCAGGGGTCGCCGCCGTCGACCCGTCGGTTCGCGCGTCGGTGCTGCTGCTCAGCGCCTCGTCCCGTACCTGGTCAGGACCACGCCGCCGGCGATCGTCCGCGTCTCCAACAGGTCCAGCTTCACCCAGCCGTCCAGCGCGGTGAAGAACGGCGTGCCGCCGCCCACCAGGACCGGATGGGCGGCGATCACGTACTCGTCGACCAGCCCGGCGCGCATGGCGGCCCCGGCGAGCGTCGCGCCGCCGATGGTCATCGGTCCGCCGTCCCCGGCCTTGAGACGGGTGATCTCGGCGATCGCGTCGCCGGTGACCAGGCGGGCGTTCCAGTCGACCCTGTCGATCGTGGAGGAGAACACCACCTTCGGCGTGTCACGCCAGTTCCGTGCGAACTCGATCTGCGCCGGGGTGGCACCGGGCTGCTGGTCGCCGGTCGGCCAGTAGGAGCTCATCGTCTCCCACAGCTTGCGCCCGTACAGCGACAGGCCACTCGCCAGCTCGTGGTCGAGCCACCACTGGAACAGCTCGTCGCTCGGCGGTCCGCTCCAGCCGATGTCGTCACCGGCCGCGGCGATGTAGCCGTCCAGCGTCAGGTTCATGCCGTAGATCAGTTTCCGCATGGTCCGGCCTTCCGTTCCGTGGGTGCCCGGCGCACGGACCAGGGTGGTGTACCCCGCCGCACGCCGCCCCTCACTTGGCCGGTGTGTCCTTGAGGGAGTCCGCGTACAGGGCCACGGCGACGCCGACGACGACGTAGGCGATGTTCGCGTAGACCTCGTAGCCCGCCGGGCTGAGGTACCGGAGGAAGCCGAAGAGGCGGAAGCCGCCGAACCATTCGTGGACCAGCCCGCTGATGCCGCCCGCGATGAGGACGAAGCCGAGGAAACCGAGGATCTTCTTCATGCCTCCGACGGTAGGAAGCCGCGCGGGGTGCCGGTATCGGGCTGCGGGTGACTCCGGTGCGACCGAAGTACCTGTGCGCGGCCGGGCTGTCGTCCGAAGGTATCGGCTCCGCCCCGAGTACGGCCCGCGCCTCCGCGTGCGGCCTAGATTTGCCGGTATGAGCCGTCCCACCGCCCGTGACCGCCTGGCCGACCTCGGCTTCGTCATCTTCGCGGCGGTCTTCTCCCTGGTCACCGCGGAGGAAGCGCTGGCAGGCCGGGAACTCTCCGAGCAGGCGTTGTTCTACGACTCGCTCGTCGGCGGCCTCGCCTGCGCGGCGCTGTTCCTGCGCCGCAGCCTGCCGGTCCCGCTGGCCGTCGTACTCCTCCTCGCGGGCATGTTCTCGCACTTCGTCACCGGGCCCGCCCTGGTGGCCGTGTTCACCGTCGCGGCGACGCAGCCGCTGCGCGTCACGCGCTGGGTCGCCGCCGTCGCGGTCGCCCCGCTGCCGGTGTTCCTGATCCGGCGGCCGGACGCCCCGCTGCCCGTCTTCACCTCGGGCGTCGTCTACTTCGCGCTGGTCACCGCCGCCTTCGGCTGGGGTCTGTACGTACGCTCCCGACGCGTACTGATCACCGAGCTGCGGGACCGCGCCGAGCGGGCCGAGGCGGAGGCGCAGCGCACCGCGCGCGAGTCCATCGCCCGTGAGATGCACGACGTGCTGGCCCACCGGCTGTCGCTGCTGAGCGTCCACGCCGGGGCGCTGGAGTACAACGCCGGTGCGTCGCCGGACGAGGTCCGCCGGGCCGCCGGGGTCATCCGGGACAGCGCCCACCGTGCGGTGGAGGACCTGCGCGAGATCATCGGCGTCCTGCGGGCCCCGGCGGGTGCGGACGGGGGCGAGCGGCCCCAGCCCACGCTGGCCGACCTCCCGCGCCTCGCCGCCGAGTCCAGGGAGACCGGCGCGTCCGTGGGACTGGACCTGGCGGTGACCGATGCCGGCGAAGTCCCCGCGCCGACCGGCCGTACCGCGTATCGGATCGTCCAGGAGGGCCTCACCAACGCCCGCAAGCACGCGCCCGGTTCCCGGGTGGGCGTGAGGGTCGGGGGGACACCCGGCACCGGGCTGGAGGTGGAGGTGCGCAACGCGCTGGCCGGGGTCGGCCGGGAACGGGCCATACCGGGGACGGGACACGGTCTCGTCGGGCTGGCCGAGCGGGTGCGGCTCGCGGGCGGTCGGCTGGAACACGGCACGCAGGGCACGGAGTTCCGGCTGTACGCGTGGCTACCGTGGGAGCCGCCCCGTACGCCGTCCACTCCTGGAGCCCCCTCGTGACCGAGCAGCCGGCGATCCGCGTCCTCCTCGTCGACGACGACCCGCTGGTCCGCTCGGGCCTCCGCCTGATGCTCGGCGGCGCGTCCGACATCGAGGTGGTCGCCGAAGCGGCCGACGGCGCCGAGGTCGCCCCGCTGGTGGACGCGCACGCGCCCGACGTGGTGCTGATGGACATCCGGATGCCCGGCGTGGACGGGCTCGCCGCCACGGAGACGCTGCGCGCCCGGCCCGGGCCGCCCGAGGTGATCGTCCTGACCACGTTCAACACCGACGAGCACGTGCTGCGCGCCCTGCGCGCGGGAGCCGCCGGCTTCGTCCTCAAGCACACCCCGCCCGCGCAGATCGTCGACGCGGTCCGCCGGGTCGCGGCGGGGGAGCCGGTGCTCTCGCCGGCCGTCACGCAGCAGCTGATCGCCCAGGTCGCGGGCGGCTCCGGGCAGCCGGGACGCGCGGCACGGGCCCGTGAGCAGCTCGCCGGACTGGGCCCCAGGGAGCGGGAGGTGGCCGTCGCGGTCGGCGAGGGGAAGGCCAACGCCGAGATCGCCGCGGAGCTGTACATGAGCCTGCCGACCGTCAAGACCAACGTCTCCCGGATCATGGCGAAGCTGGGCCTCAACAACCGCGTCCAGATCGCCCTTCTCGTGCACGACGCCGACGAGATCTGATGCGAAGCTCTGGGCATGACTTCCGCACCTGAAGAGCTGCTGCCCGCGACCCATCGTGCCCTGCTGCACAGGATCGCCGTCGCCCAGGCCGAGGGCCGGGCGCCGTCCCTCGTCGCCGCCGTCGTCCGGGGCGGCGCGACCGTGTGGGAGGGGGCCAGGTCGTGCGTCGAGGGCCACGCCCCGGACGGCGGGGTGCAGTACCGGATCGGCTCGATCAGCAAGACCTTCACCGCCGTGCTCGTGCTGCGGCTCCGCGACGAGGGCCTGCTCGACCTGTCGGACCCGCTGGAGAAGCACCTTCCGGGTACGGGAGCCGGTGAGGTGACCATCGGTCAGCTGCTGTGCCACGCGGGCGGCCTGGCGGCCGAGACGCCCGGACAGTGGTGGGAGCGCTCGCCCGGATCGCTGCGGCCCGAACTGGCCGACGTCCTGGGAGGGGCCCCGTTCAAGCACGCCCCGGGCCGCCGGCACCACTACTCCAACCCGGGGTACACGCTCCTCGGCGCGCTCGTCGCCGCCGTGCGCGGGCGGACCTGGGAGGAGGTGCTGCGCTCCGAGGTCCTGGAACCGCTGGGCCTGACCCGGACGAGCGCGCTGCCCGAGGCCCCGCACGCGGGTGGCTGGGCCGTGCACCCGTGGGCCGACGTGATGCTGCCCGAGCCCTTGGAGGACCTCGGGCTGATGGCGCCGGCCGGTGCGCTGTGGTCGACCACCGAGGACCTGGCGCGGTTCGCCGCCTTCCTGCTCAGGGGCGACGACCGGGTGCTCGGCGCCGCGACGGTACGGGAGATGCGCGTGGCCGTGTCGCCGCCGGAGCCCGGCCTGGCCGATCTCGGCTACGGGCTGGGGCTCCAGATCCAGCGGTCCGGCGACCGCACGCTCGTGGGCCACGGCGGATCCCTGCCCGGGTTCGTCGCGGGGCTCTGGCTGAGCGAGACGGACGACGTGGCGGCCGTGGTGCTGGCCAACTGCACGTCGGGGCTGGCGGCTTCGACCCTCGCCACCGATCTCGTACGGATCGTCGCCGAGGCGGAACCGCGGATCCCGGAGCCCTGGAGCCCCGCACCCGAGGCGGATCCGGCGCTGCTGGAGCTGACCGGCCCCTGGTACTGGGGCACCGCCCCCCATCTGCTGCGCCTGACGCGGGACGGGAACCTGGAGCTGGCGCCCCTCGGGGGCCAGGGCCGCGCCAGCCGGCTGCGCGCCGAGAACGACGGCACCTGGACGGGCGAGAACGGCTACCACGCGGGCGAGACCCTGCGCGCGGTGCGGCGCCCCGACGGCACCCTGAGCCATCTCGACCTGGGCTCGTTCTGCTTCACCCGGACGCCGTACGACGAGACCGCGCCGGTCCCGGGCGGGGTGGACCCGCGCGGCTGGCGGGGCTCGCAGCAGGGCCTGTAGGCAGCGCGAAGCAGCGCCTCTAGGCGACCAGTTCGCGTTCGAGCGGGGTCCGGAAGCGCGGGGTGACCCGGGCCCCGCCCAGCCAGGCGCCGAGGCGAGCGGCCTCGGCGCCGATCAGGGCCGCGGCCTCGGCCCCGAGGTCCGACAGCAGCCGCCACACGATCTCGCCGTCGGAGCGCTGGGCCCAGCCGCCCACGACCTCGCCGTTCCACCAGACCGAGGGGCCGATGTTGCCGGCCCGGTCGAAGAGCGCAGGGCGATGGCCGGGGTCGAGGTGGAAGCCCCGGTCGGCCCAGCCCATCCCAGTGGGGTCCAGCGCGGGGAGCAGAGCGACCCAGGGTTCGGGGGCGGGTACGGGTCCGCTGTCGCCCGGCGCCACCAGGGCGGTGGCGCCGCCGTCGAGCAGCACCTCCTCCGCGCCGACGGCGGCGAGGGCCCTGCGCGCCTCGGTGAGCGTCCAGCCGGTCCACCACTTCAGGTCGGCCGCGGTCGCCGGTCCGTACGCCCACAGCCAGCGGCGCGCGAGCTCGGCCCGGGCCTCCGCGACGGGGAGCGCGGGCCAGGGCTCGGAGTGCGTCCAGCGGAACTGGCTGGAGGTCCAGGTGCCCCGGGGGCGGTCCCGCCGGATCCGTCCCTCGGCGGCGAGCACCCGCAGGACCCGCGTGGCCACCCCCTGGACGGTCTCGTACTTCTTGCCGGGGAACACGGTGATCTTCCGGCGGAGGGTCTCGACGGACGACGACAGCTGGGTGCCGGTCAGTGGGCCCCGCGCATCGAGTTCCGCAAGCGTGTCCGCCTCGGCGCGGGCCAGCCAGGCGGCGTCCAGCCCCTGGCCGTCCTCCTCGAAGTGCTTGAGCAGCGTCGCGCGCTCCTTGGCGGCGATCGCCCGGGCCGTGGACGCGTCCACGTACGGGGCCAGTTCTCGCGAGACGGCGAAGAGGGTGTTCCGCATGCTCAGCAGGCGGACCACCGCGAGGTCCTCGTAGAACTCGCCCTCCATCGCGGTGATGTCGGGGTCCTCCAGCCGGGCCCGGGCCGAGAGGAAGACCGTCGCGGCATCCGTGGCGTGCAGGGCGACGACCGCGTCCGCCGCTGCGGCCACGGTCGCCGCACGGGCGGAGGGCGCCAGGCAGTGGCGGACGCCCAGCCGCGCCCGGCGCTCGGCATCGGTGATCGTGCGGAGGCTCTTGCCCATGCCCAGGATGGTAGGGGTGGAACGGCCCGGTCAGAGCTGGAGCTTGAATCCGACGTGCGAGGCCGTGAAGCCGAGCCGCTCGTAGAAGCGGTGGGCGTCGGTGCGCGTCGCGTCCGAGGTGAGCTGTACCAGCGCGCAGTCCTGCCGGCGGGCCTCGGCCACCGCCCACTCGATCAGCTCGGAACCCAGACCGCTGCCGCGTTCGTCGGCGTGCACCCGGACGCCCTCGATGAGCGCCCGGGTGGCCGCGGTCCGGGAGAGCCCGGGGATGACCGTCAGCTGCAGGGTCCCCACGATCCGGTCCCCGCGCACCGCGGCGACGAGGTGCTGGTTCGGGTCGTCCGTCAGCCGTCGCAGGGCCGTACGGTACGGACCGAGGTCGTCCGGGGTTTCGCGGCTCGCGCCCAGCGGGTCGTCCGCCAGCATCGAGACGATGGCCGGCAGGTCGGCCTCGGTGACCGGGCGGATCTCCAGCTGCTTCGATTCGTTCATGATCACGAGCCTAGGCTCAACCCGCCGCCACGGTCAGGGGGGCGAAGCGCCGGGTCCAGTCCCCGGGCAGGTCCGGGAGGCCCTTGGTCATCACCGCGTTGAAGGCGATCGATTCCAGGCCCCGGGCCTTCAGCCAGTCCCGCAGCTCCTCGTGGCGCACGTCCACGTCCGTGCGCAGCGGCCGGTCGGTTCCGGCGGCCAGCCCGCTCACCAGCGCCTTGGCCGTCTCCGTGTCGCGGGCGATCAGCGGACCCACGACATGGGTGCTCATGTTGGGCCAGGCCGACGCGTACCCGATGAGGTTGCCCGCCCCGTCCTCGGCGACCAGCAGCCGGTCCGAGAAGGCGGGCAGGCGCGTGATCATGTGGGTGCGGTCGGCACCGAAGACGTCCGCGTCCAGACGCAGGATGGCGGGCAGGTCCCCCGCGACCGCCGGCCGGACCTTCACGCCGGACCCGCCGTCCGGGCCGGCCGCGGCCTCGAAGTGCCCCATCAGCATCTCCGCGCGCCCGGGGGTGTCGAAGCCCAGTTCCTCGTAGAGCGGCCGTCCGTAGGGTGTGGCGTGCAGGGTCAGCGGTAGCGGAGCGAGTTCCTCGCAGACGGTGGTCATCAGCCACCGCCCCAGCCCCTGGCGTGCGAAGCGTTCCGCGACCAGCACCATGCCGATGGCCGCCAGTTCGGGCCCGGTGCCCGTACTGCCGTACCGGGTGACGACACAGGCGGCGGCCAGGCCCTGCCCGTCCGGGGCGTCGACGCCGTAGCCGGTCCCCGCCGCGAGCAGCAGCCCCCATTTGTGCTCTTCGCGAGGCCAGCCGCGGTCCTCGGAGAGATCGGCACAGCGGGGCACGTCCTCCACGGTCAGCGTGCGGATCGTCGGGGTCGGCAGCGGCGTGGACAGCGATGATGAGGGCATTCGATCAGCCTGGATCACCACCGGGTGGCAGTCCAGCCGATTTCACCCGCGTCCTGCGAGTCTTCTCTCAAGATCGCGATGTTTCACGTGAAACATGACGGCTGGCACCGTCTAGCCTCGACTGCCATGACGGCACTCCACCTCTTCGATCTCGACGGCACGCTGATGCACGGCACCGCCGCACCCGCCGAGATCTCGCGCCAGCTCGGTCTGTCGACGGAGATCGCAGCCCTGGAAGCGGAGTTCAGCGCCCGCCGGATCGGGCCGCCCGACTTCGCGGTACGCCTGCACACGCTCTGGGCCGGGCTCACGACGGAGCACGTCCGCGCCGCCTTCGACGGGGCGCCCTGGCTCCTGGGCATCAAAGAGGTCTGGCAGGAGATCCGCGAGCGGGGCGACTACTGCGCCGTCATCTCGCTGTCCCCGTCGTTCTTCGTGGAACTCCTCCTCGAATGGGGAGCCCATGCCGCCCATGGCTCGGTCTTCCCCGAGGTCCCGTTCACCCGGCCCGTGGACATCGCCGGGATCCTCACGCCCGCGGGCAAGGTGGACGTGGCCGACCGTCTCTGCGCCCGCTTCGGCGTGAGCCGGCAGGACTGCGTGGCCTACGGGGATTCCGCGACCGATGCGGCACTCTTCGAGGCCGTCCCGGTCTCGGTGGCGGTCAACGCCCGCCCCCATCTGGCGGCCGTCGCCACCCATGTCTACCAGGGCTTCGACCTGCGGGAGGCGTTCCGCCTGGTGCAGCAGCCACGGCGCGCGGGGGACGGATCCTAACCCCAAATTCGGCGTGAAACGCGGAGTTTCCGCGTTTTGCACCGACTGCGGTAGTGGGCTGGCATGCTGCGAAAGCCCGGAATCACGGATTCGAGGCCGAGGCGCGCGCATACGAACGAGTTGCTACCGACCGAGTTGCTCGAAGCGAGGCACCGCATGGACGCTCCGCCCACCAGACCGGCCAGGGGTATGGCCCAGATACGCAAGGTGGGCCGCTCGCAACCCAGGCCCGCCTCCCGTCCCGCCCCCGGCGTACCGCCCCCCGCGGCAGAACCGGTCCTGCCGCCCCCGACGGGCACCGTGCAGGACACCCCGGAGGGCGCCCCGCCGGACGAGGCGGCGGATCCCCTGGCGGGCGGAGCCGAACCCTCGCCGGACGCCGTGCTCATCCGCCGCACGCTGGCGGAGATCGCGCCCATCGCCGACAAGGTCACCTCGTACTTCTACGCGCTGGTGTTCACCCGGTACCCCGATCTCCGCGCGATGTTCCCGGCGGCGATGGACGCCCAGCGGGACCGCCTCCTCAAGGCCCTGCTCACCGCGGCCGAGCACATCGACAACCCGGCCGTCCTCGCCCCGTACCTGCGCCGTCTCGGCAGCGGCCACCGCAAGTACGGAACCCTCCCCGACCACTACCCGGCGGTCGGCGAGGCCCTGATCGGCGCGCTGTCGCGGTACGCAGCGGACACCTGGGGTCCGGGGGCCGAAGCCGCCTGGGTGCGGGCCTACACCGCGATCTCCCAGATCATGATCGACGCGGCCGCCGAGGACGAGCGGGCGCGGCCGGCGTGGTGGCAGGCCGAGGTGGTCTCGCACGAGCTGCGCACCCCGGACATCGCCGTCGTCACGGTCCGCCCGGACCAGCCGTACCCCTTCCTGGCCGGGCAGTACACCAGTCTGGAGACGCCGTGGTGGCCGCGGGTCTGGCGGCACTACTCCTTCGCCTCCGCGCCCCGCGGCGACAACCTGTTGTCCTTCCACGTGAAGGCGGTCCCGGCCGGCTGGGTCTCGAACGCCCTCGTCCGGCACGCCCGGCCCGGTGACGTGCTGCGCCTGGGGCCGCCCGCCGGATCCATGGTGGTCGACCACTCCACCGACAACGGCATGCTCTGCCTCGGCGGGGGCACGGGCATCGCCCCGATCAAGGCGATGATCGAGGATGTCGCCGAGCACGGTGAGCGCCGCCCGGTCGAGGTCTTCTACGGGGCGCGCAGCGATGTCGACCTGTACGACATCGACACGCTCCTCGGCCTCCAGCAGTCGCACCCGTGGCTGTCCGTACGCCCGGTGGTCTCGGACGGACTGACCGGCCAGTTGCCACAGGCGATGGGCGAGCACGGCCCGTGGAACTCCTACGACGCCTACATCTCCGGTCCCCCGGCGATGATCCGCAGCGGGGTGGCCGCCCTCAAGCGCATCGGCATCCCGGGCGAGCGGATCCGGCACGACGCCGTCGAGGAACTGGTGTCCGCGGGCTGAGCGGTCCGGGCGGCCCAGGTCTCTGGATGCGCCGGCCCAGTGGACCGGGTCCGCCCGGTGAGCCCGCGTCAGCCCAGGTCGGGCGCGTGCATGGCGCGCACGCCCTCGATGTTGCCGTCGAGGTAGTGCCGCAGGGACAGCGGTACGAGGTGGACGGCGGCGATCCCCACCCGGCTGAAGGGCACGCGCACGATCTCGTACTCGCCCTGCGGCTCGTCGACCTCGGGGCCGTGCCGCTTCGAGAGGTCCATGGACTCCAGGCGGCAGACGAAGAAGTGCTGCACCTTGACTCCGGTCACCCCGCCCTCGGCGATGTGCTCCACGGTGTCCACGAAGCAGGGCACGACGTCGGTGATCTTCGCGCCGAGTTCCTCGTGCACCTCCCGGTGCAGGGCGTCGACGACCGTGGCGTCGGTGGGCTCGACTCCCCCGCCGGGGGTGAGCCAGTAGGGATCGACCCCGGGCTTGGTGCGCTTGATCAGGATCAGGTCTTCACCGTCGAGCAGGATGGCGCGGGCGGTGCGTTTGACCACGGGACGTTCGGTCATGGGAGAAGATTGGCCCAGGACACCCCGTCTGAAACTCACCAGGCCCCGGCTTCCGCCAGCAGCCGCTCGTGGGCCCGGGCGAGGTGCGGCAGCCCCAGCGTCCCCGCCCGCGCGACCAGGAAGTACGTCCGCAGCGGCGGTACGGGCGGCTCGATCAGCGCCACCACCTGCCCCAGCGCCAAAGCCTCCTCGCACAGGTAGCGCGGCAGTACGGCCAGCCCGGCCCCCGCCGTCACGCACGCCAGCACCGCCCGCAGGTCGGGGACCACCACGGCGGCGGGCGCGCCCGGTACGGCGTCGAAGACCGCCGCCCAGTACCGGGTCACCAACGGCAGCGATTCGTGCACCTCGACGAGCGGCAGCCCGGCCAGCACCCCGGAGCCCTTCTCGCGCAGGGCGACCGGGTCGGCATACGCGGCCCAGGCGGGGGCACCGACCAGGACGTGCTCCTCGTCGCACAGGGCGTGCACCGTGAACAGCGGGCCGCGGGGCCGGGCGGTGGTGACGACCAGGTCGTGGTGTCCGGCGGCCAGGCCCTCCAGGATCTCGTCGGCGTCCGCGAGCAACGAGGTCCGCAGCGTCTGGCCCGCCTCGACCAGCGGCGCGAGTGCGGGCATCACGCGCAGGGAGACGAATTCGGGCGGCCCTGCCAGGTGCAGGGAGCGCAGGCCGGGGCGGGTCGCGTCGGCACCCGTGCCGGTGATCTCCAGCAGCGCGTCCAGGTGGGGGGCGGCCCTGTGCGCCAGCTCGTCCCCGACCGCCGTCGGGGTGACCCCCCGGGCCCGGCGCAGGAACAGGGGGCGGCCCAGCTGCCGCTCCAGGGTGCGGATCTGGGAGGTCACCGCGGGCTGGGACAGGCCGAGCAGGGCGGCGGCCCTGGTGAACGACCCGGCGCGGTGAACGGCGACGAAGGTGCGCAGCAGGGAGAGGTCCATGGCTGCCCCTCTCCGGTAGACGTCGCCCCACGGGCTCCCGGCGGACTCCCCACTATAAATATGTCGATAGGTCGCTGTCGTTAACGTGATTGGACTCTGACGCAGAGTCAACTAGCCTTGTCCGCGTGGTTCTTAGCGCCCTGACCGCGCGGGACCCCGGACGCTCCGAGCCATGAGGGGGGAGGCTCGGAGCGTCCTGCTGCGCTCTGTGTGTCCGCAGGTCAGCGGGCGGCGGCCGCGTCCAGGGCCCTGAGCACGTCCGCGACCAGGTCCTCGGTGTCCTCGACGCCCGCCGAGAAGCGGATGAACCCCTCCGGCACGGCGTCCCCGCCCCAGCGGCCGCGCCGCTCGGCGGTGGACCGCACGCCTCCGAAGCTGGTGGCGTCCTCGACCAGCCGCAGGGCCGTCAGGAACCGCTCGGCGGTGGCGCGGTCGGGAAGCGTGAAGGACACGACGCCCCCATAGCCCCACATCTGCCGGGCGGCCACCTTGTGCGAGGGGTCGGAGGGCAGCCCGGGATAGCGGAGACCGCTCACCCCGTCCCGTCCGTCCAGGGCCTCGGCGACGGCGAGGGCGTTGGCCCACTGCCGCTGGACGCGCAGCTGGATCGTGGCGATCGAGCGGTGTGCCAGCCAGGCCTCCATGGGCCCGGGGATCGCGCCGACCACCTTGCGCCAGCGCCTCACCCGCGCCGCCAGATCCGGGTCGCGGCAGGTGACGTAGCCGAGCAGCAGGTCGCCGTGGCCGGTCAGTCCCTTGGTCCCGCTGGCCACGGAGAAGTCCGCGCCCAGCTCCAGGGGCCGCTGCCCCAGGGGCGTGGCCAGGGTGTTGTCGACCGCGACCAGGCAGCCCCGCTCGTGTGCCGCCTCGGCCAGCCGCCGTACGTCGCAGACGTCGAGGCCCGGGTTGGACGGGGTCTCGATCCACAGCAGTGCCGCGCCGTCCAGGACGTCCAGCTGCGCTTCCCCGGCGGTGGGGGCCGTGCGCACGTGAACGCCGTACGCCTCCAGCTGCTCGCGCACCAGCGGCAGGGCCTGGTACCCGTCGGAGGGCAGCACGACGGTGTCGCCGGACCGGGCGCCGGAGAGCAGGACGGCCGAGACCGCCGCCATGCCCGAGGCGAAGACCACGGTGTCCGCGTCGTCGTGGCCGGGCGCCTCCAGTTCGCCGATGGCCCGCTCCAGCAGGGTCCACGTGGGATTGGTGTCACGGCCGTACGTGTACGGACCCGCCACCTCGCCCGGCAGGTGGAAGTGCGCGGCGAAGGCCGGGCCGGGGAGCACCGGCTCGTTCTTGACCGGCTCGGGGACCCCGGCGCGGACGGCGCGGGTGCCGTCGCCGTATGCGTCCCGGGCGTTCATGCGGCGGTCCTTCCCATGGTGGTGCCGATCAGTCGTTGTCGGGCAGGAGCACGTTCAGTGCCCACGAGACGACGCTGATGATCAGGCCGCCGACAAAGGCGGCCCAGAAGCCCTCGACGTGGAAGTCGAGGTTGAGCTTGCCCGCCAGCCACGAGGTCAGCAGCAGCATCAGAGCGTTCACGACCAGGGTGAACAGGCCCAGGGTGAGGATGAACAGCGGCAGGGAGAGAAGTTTCACCACCGGTTTGACCAGGAGGTTGACGAGTCCGAAGACCAGCGCGACCAGCAGCAGGGTCAGCGCCTCCCTGCCCAGGCTGTCGCCGGTCAGCGTGATGTCGTGGACCCGCCAGATGGCCACGGCCAGCGCGCCCGCGTTCGCGAGTGTCTTGACTAGGAAATTCGTCATGTGTCTGATCGTGGCAGAGAAGATCCGTGACGGACATCGGCAGAAGAGCAGATCCGGGAAACACTAGGGGCGCAAGGCGATGAAGGCATTCCGGCTGGACGAGCTCGAGGCGGAGCGCGCGGCCAACGAGGGCGCGTACCTCCAGTTCCTGAGGGAGCGGAACATGTCGGTCGGGCTGTACGCGCTCGACGCGGGCCAGAACGATCCGCAGCAGCCGCACCGCCAGGACGAGGTGTACTTCGTGGTGAGCGGCCGCGCGTCGATCACGGTGGGGGACGAGACGACGACGGTGGCCCGTGGCAGCGTCGTGTACGTGCCGGCCGGGGTGCCGCACAAGTTCCACCACATCTCCGAGGACCTCAAGGTGCTGGTGGTGTTCTCGCCGCCGGAGGCCTGATCGGGGTCGGGGGCGCCGTCCCCCTAGGGGTTGGATCAGGGGACTCCAAGGGCTCGGGAGTCCCCGTTCCCTTCGCCGCGCTCCTAGCATCGAAGCCAGGAACGAACCCGAAGGGAAGAGGTAGAGGAAATGGACGGCATCCGGGAGATATTCGCAGGCATGCCCTGGTGGGTGAAGTGGGTCGCTGTCCCGCTCCTCGCACTGCTGGTCTTCGGCGGGGTCATCACCTCCTTCCTCACCGCGCTCATCGGCATCGTGTTCAAGGTCCTCGTCTTCGTCGCCCTCGTCGGCGGTCTGATCTTCGTGGTCCGCAAGTTCACGGGCACGAAGAGCACGTCGACGCGCGGCGACTGGTAAGCGGTGGCCCGCCGGTACGGGCGTTAGCCCGCCTGAGGGAACGTGACTCCCCAAACCGCCCGCAGGTCAGGAATCGGCGGATAGAGTGGCAATCTGTGCCGTCCCTGGGCGCCGTGCGGCCGGTTCCCCTCTGACCAGCGGTTTTCTGTAAAGAGCCACCGAGCACGACCCCCAGGAGTGCGGTCGCTGCGGGGGCGGCCCCCGCAGCGGCGGGCCCCCACAGCCCGCCGCCACGCCTGGGGGTGAGCTTTGTCTTCGGTGCACAACGCCGCTGTTCCGACCCTGATCGGCTCGGTTCAGAGGGCGCTGAGACTGCTCGAAGCCGTGGGGTCCCATAGCGAGGGAGCCCCGGCCAAGCAGCTGGCCCGCGAAGCCGGACTCCCGCTCCCCACCGCGTACCACCTGCTCCGGACCCTCACCCACGAGGGCTATCTCCGCCGCGAGAGCGGTGTGTTCGTGCTGGGCGACGCAGCCGGTCGGCTGGCCGGCGGTGGACTGCAGCAGAAACGTCGCAGCATGATCCTCGACTCCCTCGCGCACTTCCGCGACGTCATCGGGGCACCCATCTACTTCGCGGTCTTCCGCGAGGGCGAGATCGAGGTCGTGGGCGTCTCCGACACCCCCGGAATGCCGGCCGTGGAGGAGTGGGCCGAGTTCCGCGCCACCGGCCACGCGCACGCCATCGGGCAGTGCCTGCTGGGCCAGCTCGACGAGGCGACCCGACGCGAGTACCTCGACCGGCATCCCGTCGAGGCCGTCACCCCTTACACGGTCCGCGACATGCGCGCCCTGGAGCAGCGCATCACCGCCCAGCAGCGGATGCAGCCCGTGATCGAGCGTCAGGAGTACGCCCTGGGCACGGTCTGCGCGGCCATCCCGATCACGGCCGGTGACGCCGCGGCAACCATGGCGATTTCCCTCCCTCTCCACCAGCAAGACCGATTGCTCTATGCGGTTGATCGGCTACGGAGTGAAGTAGGCGCGCTGTTGAGCACGCTCTCGTTCTCTATCAGTATCTGAAAACTCACTCCTTGTGATCCGATGGCGCTTCCACCACCCTTGTCAAGAGGGCCCTGGGGGATCATTCCTGGCCACTTCCACAACAGCGGGGTAGGCAATGCGCGAGTCGGTACAGGCAGAAGTCATGATGAGCTTCCTCGTTTCCGAGGAGCTCTCGTTCCGGATCCCGGTGGAGCTCCGGTACGACGCTCGTGACCCCTACGCAGTTCGCCTGACCTTCCACCTTCCCGGCGACGCGCCCGTGACCTGGGCGTTCGGCCGGGAGTTGCTTCTCGACGGCATCAACAAGCCGTGCGGTGACGGCGATGTACACATCGCCCCCACCGATCCAGAGGAGCTGTCCGATGTCCACATCCGGCTCCAGGTCGGCAGCGACCGAGCCCTGTTCCGGGCCAGTGCGGCCCCTCTGGTCGCGTTCCTCGACCGGACCGACCGGCTGGTGCCGCTCGGTCAGGAGCGCAACCTCGGCGACTTCGAGGAGAACCTCGACGACGCCCTCGACAAGATCCTTGCCGAGACGCGTACGCAGCAGAACGAGCAGAACGCGGGCTGAACCACGGCCGGCGGGAACCGGCCCGTACGCGTGCGTCCCGAGCGGTACGCGTACGACGAGCGACCCTCAGCGTGCCGACGCGCTGAGCCGCCCGGTCCCCATCCCGTGATCCGCCCGTCCGCAACGACGGTCACTCAGCGCTTACGGCGACGACCCCGTCCGCCGGTTCGTCCCGGCCCCCCGGCCGGAGCCGCGGACGGGGATGCCGGCCGGTCGGCCGAAACCACCAGTGCGGCCAGCGCCGTCGTCACCGGCACCGACGCCACGAGCCCGATCGAGCCCACCAGGGTCCGTACGATCTCCTCGGCCACCAGCTCGCTGTTGGCCACGGAACCCACACTGCTCTGTGCGATCGAAAACAGCAGCAGCAGGGGCAGGGCCGCGCCGGCGTAGGCGAGCACCAGCGTGTTGACCACCGAGGCGATGTGGTCGCGGCCGATCCGGATGGCCGCGCGGTACAAGGCCCGTGGCCCCATCGTGGGGTCCGCCGCGTGCAGTTCCCAGACGGCCGAGGTCTGCGTGACGGTCACGTCGTCGAGCACGCCCAGGGACCCGATGATCACACCTGCCAACAGCAGGCCGCTCATGTCGATCTCCGGGTAGAGGCCGTGGATCAGACCCGTGTTGTCGTCCGTGTTCCCGCTCAGGAACGCCGACCCGATGAACCCGGACCCGAGCACGCCGATCAGCAGCAGCGAGACCAGGGTGCCGAGCACCGCGACCGAGGTGCGGGCCGTCACGCCGTGGCACATGTAGAGCGCGATCAGCATGATGGCGCTCGCCCCGACCACCGCGACGACCAGCGGGTTCGACCCCTGGAGGATCGCCGGCAGGATGAAGAGGACCAGCACGGCGAAGCTGACGGCGAGCGCCACCAGCGCGAACACCCCGCGCATGCGCCCCACCAGCACCACGGCCAGCGCGAAGATGCCGGCGAGCAGCGCCAGGGGCAGCTCACGGTTCACGTCGACCACCGAGTACTGGAGGTCGCGGGGGGCGTCCGGCGCGTACGCGACCACGACCTCCTGACCCTCGCTCAACTGCCGCGGTGCGCCAGGCTGGACGATCTCCAGGAACGTACGCCCCTTGTCGGGACCGGTGGTGACCTCGATGGTCGCCTTCGCGCACTGCCCGGTCTGCGCCTGCTGCGCCTCGCGCCCCTCGGGCGTGGAGGTGTCCCCGGTGGGCGGCACCTGGGCGACGTTGACCTCCTTGCAGTCCACCCGCTGGAGCGTGGCGACCCGCCCCTCCTGCGTCTGGCGGTCGAAGCCGACGCCGGTGCGTTCGTGCGCGGGTGCGCCGCCGGGCCACAGCACGACCAGGCCCACCACCACCGCGGCGGCGAAGGGGATCAGCACGGCGGCGATGACCTTGCGCAGGTGCTTCGAGACGGGGGCGGCCGGGCCGTGCCCGTGCGAGTGCCCGCCGTGCGAGTGCCCGCCGCCGTCTCCGCCGTGACCGCCGCCGTGCCCGCCGCTCCCTGCGTGCCCGTGCCCGTGCCCGTGCCCGCCGGCGTCGTACGCTCCGTGCCCGAAGTCGTGCTCGCCCGGCCCCCCGTAACCCTCTGCGGGGCCAGGGTGGCCGGTGTGGTCATGGGGGTCGACGGGAGGCTGCGGCGGTGTGGTCACCGGCCGATCATCGCAAGAGTTGGGGGGGCCCACTGTTCAGCGCGCCACAGATGACGCTAGCGTGGGGGCACCTTTGCACAACGCGGGAGCTCGGAGCACCGGGCTGAGAGGGCGCTGATCACCGTACGCGCGTCGAAGATGACGGGTACGGGAGGAGGCTGCGTCGACCGCCGAACCTGTTACCGGGTAATGCCGGCGTAGGGAGATAGGTCTCATGACCATTCAGGATGCACGCACGCCTGCCACCAGCCAGGACGGCCAGAGCGAGCGCCAGCCGGGCTGGCACAAGGGCTACGTCGCGGGCTCCCGCCCCGACATCCGCGTGCCGGTTCGACAGGTCCACCTCACCAACGGCAAGGACGTGACGCTCTACGACACGTCCGGCCCGTACACCGACCCGCAGATCGAGACCGACGTCCGCCGCGGCCTGCCGCCGCTGCGCGAGAACTGGATCATCGGCCGCGGCGACACCGAGGAGTACGCGGGCCGTCCCGTGCGCCCCGAGGACGACGGCATCAAGCACACCTCGCCCCGCGGCGGCCTCAAGAACCTCGACGCCGTCTTCCCGGGCCGCCCGCGCCTGCCGCGCCGCGGCCGCGACGGCCAGGCCGTCACGCAGCTCGCGTACGCACGCCGCGGTGAGATCACCCCGGAGATGGAGTACGTCGCGATCCGCGAGAACGTCTCCCCCGAGGTCGTCCGCGAGGAGATCGCCGCCGGCCGCGCGGTGCTCCCGGCGAACGTCAACCACCCGGAGATCGAGCCGATGATCATCGGCAAGAAGTTCCTGGTGAAGGTCAACGCCAACATCGGCAACTCCGCGGTGACCTCCTCCATCGAGGAGGAGGTGGAGAAGATGACCTGGGCCACCCGCTGGGGCGCCGACACGGTCATGGACCTCTCCACCGGCCGCAACATCCACACCACCCGTGAGTGGGTGCTGCGCAACTCCCCCGTCCCGATCGGCACCGTGCCCCTCTACCAGGCCCTGGAGAAGGTCGACGGCAAGGCCGAGGAGCTGACCTGGGAGATCTACAAGGACACGGTCATCGAGCAGGCCGAGCAGGGCGTCGACTACATGACCGTCCACGCCGGCGTGCTGCTGCCGTACGTGCCGCTCACCGCGCGCCGCAAGACCGGCATCGTCTCGCGCGGCGGCTCGATCATGGCCGCCTGGTGCCTCGCGCACCACAAGGAGAACTTCCTCTACACGAACTTCGAGGAGCTCTGCGAGATCCTGGCGGCGTACGACGTCACGTACTCGCTCGGCGACGGCCTGCGCCCCGGCTCGATCGCGGACGCCAACGACGCCGCGCAGTTCGCCGAGCTGAAGACGCTGGGCGAGCTGAACACGATCGCCAAGCGTCACAACGTACAGACGATGATCGAGGGCCCGGGCCACGTCCCGATGCACAAGATCAAGGAGAACATCGACCTCCAGCAGGAGATCTGCGAGGAGGCGCCGTTCTACACGCTCGGCCCGCTGACCACGGACGTCGCGCCCGCGTACGACCACATCACCTCGGGCATCGGCGCCGCGATGATCGCCTGGTGGGGCACCGCGATGCTCTGCTACGTCACGCCCAAGGAGCACCTGGGCCTGCCGAACCGGGACGACGTCAAGACCGGCGTGATCACCTACAAGATCGCCGCGCACGCCGCCGACCTGGCCAAGGGCCACCCGGGTGCCCAGGAGTGGGACGACGCGCTGTCCGACGCGCGCTTCGAGTTCCGCTGGGAGGACCAGTTCAACCTGGCCCTCGACCCGGACACCGCCCGCGAGTTCCACGACGAGACGCTTCCGGCCGAGCCGGCCAAGACCGCGCACTTCTGCTCGATGTGCGGTCCGAAGTTCTGCTCCATGAAGATCTCGCAGGACATCCGGCGGGAGCACGGCGGGGACCTGAAGGCCGAGGAGATCCAGGCGGGCATGGCGGAGAAGTCCGCCGAGTTCGCCGCCGCGGGCAACCGCGTCTACCTGCCGCTGGCCGACTGACCCACCGGCCGCCGCAGCCGCACGGACGGACCCGCGACCCTATGGGGGGAGTCGCGGGCCCGTCCGGCGTTCCGTTTCCGGGTGGGACGGCGCGTACGCCGCTCAGGCGACGGTCTGGTACGCCGAGCCTAGCTTCGCGCGGGCGAAGTCGCGGTTCGCGGTGACCCGTTCGCGCTGGTCCGCCGGCAACAGACCGTCGGCGAGGAGCCGTTCGCAGCACTCCAGGCACTCCTGGTACTCGCCGGTCCAGTAGGCGGCGACGGCGAGCTCGTCGAGCGCGCGCCAGTCGTGCCACGCGAACTCCACGAACAGGATGTCCTCAGGCCGCTGGACGGCCACCGCACGGCGGGCGAACATGTGGGCCAGCGGCCAGCGCCCCTCGAGACGGCACAGCCGGGCGAGGTCGCCGATGGCCTCGGCGCGGGTGGGCCGGCTCTCGTACGCACGCAGGTAGCGGTCCATGACCTCGGCCGCCGGCCGCTCCAGCTCGGTGGCGAGCCGGGCGGCGTACACCTGGGCGAGGTACGTCTCCTCGACCCAGCCGCCCATGGTCACGCGGTGGTCGTAGGCGGCCAGCGACTTCTCCTTCTCGCCGGCGTCGCGCCAGCTCTGGGCCAGGTAGAAGGCGTACCGCGCGTTGTCGGGCTCCTTGGCGAGCCCTTCCTCCAGGATCTTCGCGTCACGGAGGTACTTCTCCCGCTCGCCGCCCTGCCGCTGCCGGGCGCCGCCGCCCACGATGAGCAGGTTGATCCCCTCGAGCACGTCCTTGCTGTGCGGTCCGCCGCAGTCGAGGTACTCGTGGAGCACCCCGACGTAGCGCCAGGGCAGCCGGGTCGCGACGAGCGTGTGCCGCCAGTGGATGATCGGGCCGTGGTGCACCGCCAGCTGGTACGCGTCGTGGGTCAGCTCCGGCATGCGGAAGCCCGGCTCGATGCGCATCTCGTCGTCGGCGTCCATGAACAGCAGGTAGTCGGCACGGTCGCCGGCGAGCTCGATGGCCTCCGTGCGGCTGCCGTCGAAGCCCCGCCACGGACGCTCGTACAGCTCGCCCGGCAGGTCGGCGAAGTACTCCCGGATGACGTCCTGGGTGCCGTCCGTGGAGCCCGTGTCGACGATCACCCACGTGTCGATCAGGGGGCGCACCGACTCCAGGCACTTCCGGATGGTCGGTGCCTCGTTCTTGACGATCATGTTCAGGCAGACTGTGCTCAAGGGTCCCGTCCACGGTGTGCGGGCCGCCGTACGGGCGGCCGGGCCGGCGTCGGACCGTGACCGTAGTGACCCTCGTGACGCCGTTGTCCACGGCTCGCCGAAAGCGCTACTGCGTCTGCGGGCGGGAACACACCCTCGGGTGGGTGTCTGCTAGCCCGAAGTGTTGACGTACGCATCCGGCCACTCAAGTGGTAGTGCTTAATGTCCGTTTTCTCCGGAGGAAGCTCGAACCCGCGACCGGGACGTCACCCGTTCCGGCGGCAGATCCTTTCCGAAGGAGCGTTTTTGATGAGTCGTGAGCGCAGGACCACGCAGCTGGGTCCCGTTCCCTGTACCCGGGGCTGGCAGGTGGGCGGTGCCCTGGCCTCCCTCTCTCTCGTGCTGGTGGGCCTCGCAAGCCCCGCCGTGGCCGCGGCCAACGCGATCACCCCGCAGGTGAGCGCGGTCGCGCCGGCGGGTGGCGGCGGCGACTGCAAGGAGGAGCGTCCGCACGAGAAGCCGCGCCACGGCAAGCCGCTCGCCCGCCACCTGCTGGACAAGTACCTGCACGGGCAGGACCACGACGACCACGACGAGTACGTGCGTGGCGGCGGCGGCGACGACAAGTGCAAGGGCGCCACGGGCGCCACCGGTCCCACGGGCCCGACCGGTCCGACCGGTCCCACGGGTGCGACCGGAGCTCCGGGTGGCGGCGCGACCGGTGCCACCGGTCCGACGGGTCCGACCGGCGCGACGGGCGAGCAGGGTGAGCCCGGAACGCCGGGCGGACCGGGCGCCACGGGTGCCACCGGTGCCACGGGTCCGACGGGCGCCACTGGCCCCACCGGCGATGGCCAGGGCCCGACGGGCGCCACCGGCGCGACCGGCGGGACGGGCCCGACCGGCCCGACCGGCCCGACGGGTGCGACCGGCGCCGACGGCACCGGCACCCCGGGCGCGACCGGCGCCACGGGCGCCACCGGCCCGACGGGTCCGACCGGCCCGACGGGTGCCACCGGCGCGACCGGTGCCGCGGTCTGCCAGGACGTCGATGCGTACAACCCGAATGACTCCGAGGAGGTCAAGGCGGTCCTGACCCCCTCGACCGCCTACGCGGGCATCCGTCGCATCCAGCCTGACAACAGCGCCTACTTCTGGGTCGACCTGGGTGCTGCGGACGACTTCCCGTCCGACGCCTGCGGCATCTCTGTCGCGTCCCAGGCGAACGACGTCTCCGTCGAGGTGCTGACCGAGTCCAACCAGCTCTGGGAGATCACCTGCCGTCGGGTCAACACCATGGGCAACCGCAGCCTCACGTGCGACAGCGCCTGGACCCAGGTCACGTCGTACCCGCCCACCCTCGCGCAGCGGTTCGGTGACAAGCCGCTCCTCAAGACCCAGCAGGGTCACGCGGTCAACAAGGTCGCCTGAGCGGCCACGACACGCTAGTCCGTGGCGTACCTGACACCAGTGGGTACGCACACGGGACCCCCGCGGCCCGGGCCGCCGCCGGACGCTAGTCCGGCCGGCGGTCCGGGCCGCCGAAGTCCGGGCTCGTGAAGTCGGGACTGGTGTAGCTCGGGCGGGGGGTGGGGTCTTCGCCCGCCGGGGAGGTGAAGTCCGGCCGCGTGTAGCCGAGGCTCGGCATCCGGCCCGACGGGCGGTACGAGGACGGGGCCGCCGGATCCCTCGGGTCGGCCAGAGCGTCCCGCAGGAACGGCAGCACCCCCCGCTCCAGCAGCGCGTTCAGCCAGGCCTCCCGCGCGCGGGCCAGTTCCTCCGGTACGGCGTCGAGGTCCTCCGCCACGACCTCGGTGGAACTGTTCCGCACCGCGGTCACCAGCAGCCCGACCGCGGCGACCAGGATCGCGATCACGGTCAGCCCGCCGAACAGCCAACCGGCCGTCAGCATCGTCCGGGCGAACGCGGGTTCGGGGTCCAGGAGCTTCAGGAAGTACCCGACCAGCAGGAATATCAGCATGGCCGTGAAGGACAGCACCGGTGCCAGTACCGCCACCACCGCGCTGGCCCCGGCCCCGCCGGTGCCGTCGTCGGTGACCCGCGGTTCCTGGCGTGCCGGGTCGCGCAGGTCTTCCCGTACCTTCACGAAGTGCTCGTACTCGGGAGCCGCCGCGGTGGTCAGGATGCCGGTCGCGTTGAGTGCCATCGTGCGCAGCTGTTCTGCGTTCAGCCGTTCGCCGACGGAGGCCAGGTCGGGCCGCTCGGACGCGGTGCGGAGCACCTCGTCCAGCAGGCGCAGGAACTCGGGCCGGTCCTCGGTCAGCAGGTGCGGAGCGCTGGTCATGTGCATCCCCCGATGCTCCGTCGGCGCCGGTTTGCCCGCGTAGACAGGAAGGTCCGGCGGAAACGGAGGAGAGCCTGCTACGGATAGAGCGATGGTAGAGCGCCCACGTGGTGCCGTGACAGGGGCTTTCGGTAAATACCCCGGACGGTGAACGGTCAGTCGCGCAGCGGAAGTTCGACGACCAGCAGCTTTCCGGCCATGGTCACCCCGCCGTCCATCGCGATGGCGAGCCCGTCGGCGTACACGTGCGGCCCCTCGACGGTCGGGCCGTCCGAGTCCTCGCCGTCCTCCGAGCCGACCTCGCCGAGGAGGTACGGGATGGGGCTGTGCCCGTGCACGATGCGCGAGCCGCCGTAAGTGGCGAGCAGCCTGCGGACCTCACCGGGGCCGGACTCCTCGTCGCGGAAGCTGAAGCGCTTGGTGAACTTGCGGAACAGGTCCCAGCACTCGTTGGCGTCGTTGCGGTTGAGGGCCTGCTTGACGGTGTCGTTGACCGCCTCGACGGAGTCGCCGTAGTCGAGGTACGCGATCGTGTCCGAGTGGAGGAGCAGGTGGTCGTCGACCACGGCGGCCGCGTCGAGCCGGGACATCCACTGGAGGTGGACGTCCTCCAGGCGCTCCATGTCGGTGCGCTGGCCGCCGTTGAGCAGCCAGGCGGCCTGGAAGGTGGCGGTGCCGGCGCCGGAGCTGACCGGGGTGTCGCCGAACCGCTTGGCGCCGATGAGCAGCAGCTCGTGGTTGCCCATGAGGGCCTTGCAGTAGCCGCCAGCCGCGGCGGCCTCGGCGGAGAGGCGCATGACCAGGTCGATCACACCGATGCCGTCAGGGCCGCGGTCGGTGAAGTCGCCGAGGAACCAGAGCCGGGCGTTGCCCGCGGCCCAGTGGCCCTCGGAGTCGGTGAGGCCCTTGGCGCGGAGTTCGGCGACCAGCTCGTCGAGGTAGCCGTGTACGTCGCCGACGACCCACAGGGGGCCGGGGCCCCCCGGGCGCTCCTCGGGGACGTACTGGATCTGCACGGTGTCGCCGGGGCCGCCGGACGGGCGTGCGCCCTGCCCGATGACCGGGAGGTCGCGCTGGGTCGGGGTGTAGCCGTCCGGGTCCTCGGCGGGGGCCGCCGGGGAGGCCGGGTAGGCGTGGGGCTCCGGGGCCGCGGACCGCTGCACCGGCGCGGCTCCGGGGTGGTGTGCGGCGGGCTGCGCCGGATGGCCGGGGGTGCCGGCGTACGGATGGAACTCGGGGGTGTACTCGGCCGCGGGAACGCGGAAATCCCGGAGCGTCTCCGTCCGCATCGCGGGTCCCTGACCTGCCCCCTGAGCCATCGACCCCTCCACCACCTCGCGCTGCCGTGCACCTGCGGACCCTCCTGGCCGGAGGGTCCGTGATGTCGTGCGCCCATCATAGGAATGCAGCTCGCTCTGTGTGACGCACCAGGGGTGGTGAATCCTGGACGGACACGAACCGCGTTGGTTGTTTCTCCCGATTTGGGTGGTCTGGACGGGTGATCTTGTGGATCCGGGCCGCGTCTTCAGTCCCGTGCCGGGGATCGGGGCGGGCTGACCGTGGTACGGGGAGGCCTGCGCTGGGACGAAGTGCGGACGATGAGTTCGGTCGGTATCACCTGCTCGACCGGCCGGCCGGCGTCGACCCCCTCGATCGCGTCGATCAGCAACTGCACGACGGCGGTGCCGATGCGGCGCGGTTTGAGAGAGAGCGTGGTGATGGGCGGTTCGGTGTTCGCGTACACCGTGGACTCGCTGCAGCACACGAGCAGCAGGTCGTCGGGGACGCGCAGCCCGTACCGGCGGGCGGCGGCGAGCAGGTCGGTGCCGTTGGGGTCGAAGAGGCCGTATACGGCGTCCGGGCGGTCCGGGCGGGCGAGCAGCCGGTCGGCGGCGACCGCACCCGCGCACGGGTCGTGTGCGGGGTAGGACTCGTACACCGGATCCTGGCCGACGCGCGCGCACCAGTTGAGGTACGCGGTCGTCGAGAGCCGGGTGTACGTGTCGGTGGTCGTCCCGGTGAGCAGCCCGATCCGGCGGGCGCCCGCGGCGGCGAGGTGGTCGAGGAGGTCGAGTACGGCGGCCTCGTGGTCGTTGTCCACCCAGGCGGTGACCGGGAGGGAACCCGCCGGACGGCCATCCGAGACCACCGGCAGGCCCTGGCGGACCAGCTCGGTGACCACGGGGTCGTGGTCGGAGGGGTCGATCACCACGGTCCCGTCCAGCGCCACGTTCGACCAGACGTCGTGGCGGGAGGTCGCCGGGAGGATGACGAGCGCGTACCCGCGGGCGAGTGCTGCGGAGGTGGCGGCTCTCGCCATCTCCGCGAAGTACGCGAATTCCGTGAAGGTGAAAGGTTCATCCCCGTACGTCGTCACGGTCAGGCCGATGAGGCCCGATTTCCCGGTACGGAGGGTTCGGGCCGCGGCGGAGGGGCGGTACCCCAGCCGGTCTGCGACCTCGCGGACGTGGCGGCGGGTGGCGTCCGGCAGCCGGCCCTTGCCATTGAGCGCGTCCGAGACAGTTGTGATCGAGACGCCGGCCGCGGCGGCCACGTCTCTGATGCCTGCCCGTCCTTGCCGGGCGGCCCGCCGGGGGGTCTCCGTCCGGCTCACCTGATGCTTCCCTGCTGCTGTCATGGCGAGCCGATAGTAGGGCTCGGTGGGGTGGGTGGTCCGGGTGCATATGCAGTCGTTGACAGGCACGTTTCTGCATGGTTCGCCACCCCCAATGACCTTGGAAATAGAGGTAGTTGCTGGTTGGAGGTCCGGGCTGGCGCTTGTCGGCGGGTACGAGCATGCCAAAGTGTCGATGTTTCGAAGTGGTCTCAACTCACCTTCACGAGGGATGCGCGCCACGGCGCAAGCCACCGGCGCACGCATATATGCAAGCGCTCCCCTCATTCCTTCTGCCAGCCATTCTCCGAACGGCGGAATCCTCATAAGGTGAGCAGTATTGAACTTGCACGGGAAGGTCGAGGAGGACCTGCGGTGAGCGAGAAGAGCCCGAAGCTGCGCGCCGAGCTGGACGGCATCCCCACGTACAAGCCGGGGAAGCCCGCCGCTGCCGGGGGTCCGGTCGCGTACAAGCTGTCCTCCAACGAGAACCCGTATCCGCCGCTCCCGGGCGTGCTGGAGAGCGCGGTCGCGGCGGCGAACAGCTTCAACCGGTACCCGGACATGGCCTGCACCGGCCTGGTGACCGAGCTCTCCGAGCGCTTCGGCGTGCCGGTGGAGCACATCGCCACCGGCACCGGCTCGGTGGGCGTGGCCCAGTCCCTGATCCAGTCCACGGCGGGCCCGGGCGACGAGGTGATCTACGCCTGGCGCTCCTTTGAGGCTTATCCGATCATCGTGCAGATCTCCGGCGCGAAGTCGGTCCAGGTGCCGCTGACCGAGGGCGACGTGCACGACCTGGACGCGATGGCGGACGCCATCACCGACCGGACGCGGCTGATCTTCGTCTGCAACCCGAACAACCCCACCGGCACGGTGGTGCGCCGGGCCGAGCTGGAGCGCTTCCTGGACCGGGTGCCGTCGGACGTGCTGGTCGTGATCGACGAGGCGTACCGCGAGTTCATCCGGGACGCCGAGGTGCCGGACGGCATCGAGCTGTACCGCGACCGGCCGAACGTCGCCGTGCTGCGCACGTTCTCCAAGGCGTACGGCCTGGCCGGCCTGCGCGTCGGCTTCGCCGTGGCCCACGAGCCGGTGGCCGCGGCGCTGCGCAAGACGGCGGTGCCGTTCGGCGTCAGCCAGCTGGCGCAGGACGCCGCGGTGGCCTCGCTGCGGGCCGAGGACGAGCTGCTCGGCCGGGTGGGTTCGCTGGTGTGCGAGCGCAAGCGGGTCTACGAGGCGCTGGTCAACCAGGGCTGGACCGTGCCCGAGACACAGGCCAACTTCGTGTGGATGCGGCTGGGGGAGCGGACCGCGGCGTTCGCGGCGGCCTGCGAGAAGGCCGGTGTGGTGGTCCGGCCGTTCCCCGGTGAGGGCCTGCGGGTCACGATCGGTGAGACCGAGGCGAACGACCTCTTCCTGCACGCGGCGGAGGCGTTCCGCAAGGAGCTGTAGTTCCTGGGGCCGGGTGCCCGGGCGTCATCGTTCCGGGAGCCGCGGTCGTTCAGTGTCGTCCGTGGGGGCCGGCGGTCACGCCAGCTCCACGCGGACCGGGTCGCCGTCGCGGACGGTGGCCAGGAGGCGGGGGTCGCCGTCGAACGAGCCGAGTACGTTGCACGGGCTCGCCAGGCGGCTCTCGCCCCCGCGCGAGATCGGCGTGGGGCCGTAGGGGAGCGCGAGCGCATCGCCCTCGGTCCAGAACGCGACCGTGCCGGGCTCGACGACCTGCTGGGCGTCGTCCTCCAGGGCCACGGAGACGCCGGTGTCGAAGTAGACCTCCTCGCCCCAGGTGTTCGCGGAGGCGTGGATGGGGAGCGCCGCGGCCAGGGCCTTGCTGGTCGGGGTCTCGTCGAGGGTGGCGGTGAGCTGGCCCGCGGGCCAGGAGATTCGTATCTGCATGGCCGAATTCAACAATATGTTGAATTTCTCGGCTAGAGGTGTACCCCCCGGATGAAAGATCGCGGAACCGGTACGACATAATGCTTGTGAATGTGAACGCGTTCACAAGCGTGTCCTGCTTCCTCCCTCATTGGGTGGGATTAAGCAGGCAAACTGCCGATGTGACCACGGCGACCGTAAGGAGAAGACGACGTGGAACTAGCTTTGGCGCCGGAGACGCTGGCGCGCTGGCAGTTCGGCATCACCACCGTCTACCACTTCCTCTTCGTCCCGCTGACGATCTCCCTCGCCGCCCTCACCGCGGGGCTGCAGACGGCTTGGGTCCGCACGGAGAACGAGAAGTACCTCAGGGCCACCAAGTTCTGGGGCAAGCTCTTCCTGATCAACATCGCGATGGGTGTCGTCACCGGCATCGTGCAGGAATTCCAGTTCGGCATGAACTGGTCGGACTACTCGCGCTTCGTCGGTGACGTCTTCGGCGCCCCGCTGGCGTTCGAGGCGCTGATCGCCTTCTTCTTCGAGTCCACGTTCATCGGGCTGTGGATCTTCGGCTGGGACAAGCTGCCCAAGAAGATCCACCTCGCCTGCATCTGGATGGTCTCCATCGGCACCATCCTGTCCGCGTACTTCATCCTCGCGGCCAATTCCTGGATGCAGCACCCGGTCGGCTACAAGATCAACAAGGCGACCGGCCGGGCCGAGCTCACCGACTTCTGGGCGGTGCTCAGCCAGAACACCACGCTCACCCAGGTCTTCCACACGCTCTCGGCGGCCTTCCTGACCGGCGGTGCGTTCATGGTCGGCATCGCGGCCTTCCACCTGATGCGCAGGAAGCACATCCCCGTGATGCGCACCTCGCTGCGGCTCGGCCTGGTCACGATCGTGATCGCCGGCATGCTGACCGCGCTCAGCGGCGACCTGCTCGGCAAGGTCATGTTCAAGCAGCAGCCGATGAAGATGGCCGCCGCCGAGGCGCTCTGGGACGGCGAGGCTCCCGCCCCGTTCTCCGTCTTCGCCTACGGCGACGTGGACGAGGGCCACAACAAGGTGGCCATAGAGATCCCGGGCCTGCTGTCCTTCCTCGCCAACGACGACTTCGACTCCTTCGTCCCCGGCATCAACGACGTCAACAAGGCCGAGCAGGAGAAGTACGGGCCCGGCGACTACCGGCCCAACATCCCGGTCGCCTACTGGGGCTTCCGCTGGATGATCGGCTTCGGCATGGCGTCCTTGGCGCTCGGTGCCGCGGGCCTCTGGCTGACCCGCCGGAAGTTCATGCTGCCGGCCGCCCACCGGACCGGCGACGACGAGGTGCCCCACCTGGTGCTCTTCAAGAAGCCGCTGGGTGCCCGCCTGACCAAGTGGTACTGGCTGCTGGCGGTGTGGATGCTCGGCTTCCCGCTGATCGCCAACTCCTGGGGCTGGATCTTCACCGAGATGGGCCGCCAGCCGTGGGTCGTCTACGGCGTCCTGCGCACCCGGGATGCGGTCTCGCCCGGTGTCTCCCAGGGCGAGGTGCTCACCTCGATGATCGTCTTCACCCTGCTCTACGCCGTGCTCGCGGTGATCGAGGTCAAGCTGCTGGTGAAGTACGTCAAGGCCGGACCGCCCGAGCTGACGGAGTCCGATCTCAACCCGCCCACCAAGATCGGCGGCGACGACAAAGACGCCGACCGGCCGATGGCCTTCTCGTACTGAGGCCGAGGGGATCGCGCTATGGAACTCCACGACGTCTGGTTCGTACTCATCGCCGTCCTGTGGACCGGCTACTTCTTCCTGGAGGGCTTCGACTTCGGCGTCGGCGTCCTGACCAAGCTGCTGGCCCGGGACCGGGCCGAGAAGCGGGTCCTGATCAACACGATCGGGCCGGTCTGGGACGGCAACGAGGTCTGGCTGCTCACGGCGGGCGGCGCGACCTTCGCCGCCTTCCCCGAGTGGTACGCCACCCTGTTCTCCGGCTTCTACCTGCCGCTGCTGGTCATCCTGGTCTGCCTCATCGTGCGGGGCGTCGCCTTCGAGTACCGGGCCAAGCGGCCCGAGGAGAAGTGGCAGACCAACTGGGAGCACGCGATCTTCTGGACCTCGCTGGTCCCGGCCTTCCTGTGGGGCGTGGCCTTCGGCAACATCGTGCGGGGCGTCAAGATCGATGCCGACATGGAGTACGTCGGCACCTTCTGGGACCTGCTGAACGTCTACTCGGTCCTCGGCGGCCTGGTCACGCTCACCCTGTTCACCTTCCACGGCGCGGTCTTCACCTCGCTCAAGACGGTCGGTGACATCCGGGACCGCTCGCGGAAGCTGGCGCTGCGGCTGGGTCTGGTGACGGCGGTGCTCGCGCTGGTCTTCCTGATCTGGACCCAGGTCTCGAAGGGCGACGCCAAGAGCCTGGGCGCGATGATCGTGGCCGTGCTCGCCCTGGTGGGTGCCGTCGGAGCCATCGCCGCGGGCCGCGAGGGCTGGTCGTTCGCGCTGTCGGGCATCACGATCGCGGCCGCCGTCGCGATGCTCTTCCTGACGCTCTTCCCGAACGTGATGCCGTCCTCGCTGAACGACGCGTGGAGCCTCACGGTCACCAACGCCTCGTCCAGCGCCTACACCCTGAAGATCATGACCTGGTGCGCGGCCGTGGCCACGCCGGTGGTCCTGCTCTACCAGGGCTGGACGTACTGGGTGTTCCGCAAGCGGATCGGCACCCAGCACATCGCCGACCCGGTCCACTAGCCGCTCCGAGCGGCCGGTGTTGCCGTCCGCCCGCGTAGGTCCCGTGCCTGCCCGTCCCGTGCCGGGGGCGTCCCGTCCGACGCCCCCGGCCTCCCGCCGAGGGGGATGTTTCACGTGAAACCGATCGACCCGCGTCTGCTCCGGTACGCCCGGTCCACCCGCCGCTTCCTCGTGGCGACGGTGGTCCTCGGCCTGGTGGGGGCGGCGCTGGTCGTCGGCCAGGCGATGCTGATCGCCGAGGTCGTGGTCGGCGCCTTCCAGCGCGGGCTGGGCGGGGCCGAACTGCGAACCCCGCTGCTGCTGCTCGCGGCCGTGGCCCTCGGCCGGGCCCTGGTGTCCTGGCTGACCGAACTGGCCGCGCACCGGGCCAGCGCCGCGGTGAAGTCGGAGCTGCGGGGCCGGCTGCTGGACCGGGCGGCGGACCTGGGCCCCTCCTGGCTCAGCGGACAGCGCACGGGTTCGCTGGTGGCCCTGGCCACCCGTGGGGTGGACGCCCTCGACGACTACTTCGCGCGGTACCTGCCCCAGTTGGGGCTGGCCGTGGTGGTGCCGGTGGCCGTACTGGCCCGGATCGTCACCGAGGACTGGGTGTCCGCCGCGATCATCGTCGTCACCCTGCCCCTGATCCCGGTCTTCATGGTGCTCATCGGCTGGGCCACGCAGGCTCGGATGGACCGTCAGTGGCAGCTGCTCTCCCGGCTGTCGGGGCATTTCCTCGACGTGGTCGCGGGGCTGCCGACGCTGAAGGTGTTCGGGCGGGCCAAGGCGCAGGCCGAGTCCATCCGGGCGATCACCGCCGACTACCGGCGGGCGACGCTGCGGACCCTGCGGATCGCCTTCCTGTCCTCCTTCGCGCTGGAGCTGCTGGCCACCCTGTCGGTGGCGCTGGTGGCCGTGACGATCGGCATGCGGCTGGTCCACGGCGAGCTGGACCTGTACACGGGCCTGGTCATCCTGATCCTGGCGCCCGAGGCGTACCTGCCCCTGCGTCAGGTGGGCGCGCAGTACCACGCGGCCGCCGAGGGGCTGGCGGCCGCGGAGGAGATCTTCGAGGTGCTGGAGACCCCGGTGCCGGGGGCGGGCGGGACCGCGGCCGTGCCGGCGGACGCCGGACTGCGGGTCGAGGGCGTGTCCGTGCGGTACCCGGGGCGGGAGGCCGATGCGCTCGCCGCCGTCTCGCTGACCGTGGCGGCGGGGGAGACCGTCGCCCTCACCGGTCCGAGCGGCGTGGGCAAGTCGACGCTGCTGCAAGTGCTGCTGGGGTTCGTGCGGCCCACGACCGGCCGCGTGCTGGTCGGGGGGACGGACCTGGCGGAGCTGTCGGCCGAGGAATGGCGGGCCCGGATCGCATGGGTGCCGCAGCGGCCGTACCTGTTCGCCGGCACGATCGCCGAGAACGTCAGGCTGGCCCGGCCCGGGGCCTCCGACGCGGAGGTGGAGCGGGCCCTGGACGACGCCGGGGCCCGGGAGTTCGTGGCCGCGCTGCCACGGGGGGCCCAGACCGTGCTGGGCGAGGGCGGGGTGGGGCTGTCCGCCGGCCAGCGCCAGCGGCTGGCCCTCGCGCGGGCGTTCCTCGCGGACCGGCCGGTGCTGCTGCTCGACGAGCCCACCGCCGCGCTCGACGGGGAGACCGAGGCGGGCGTGGTCGAGGCGGTACGACGGCTCGCCGCCGGGCGCACGGTGCTGCTGGTCGTGCACCGGCCCGCGCTGCTGTCGGTCGCCGACCGGGTGGTGCGGCTGGAGTCCGGCGGGCACGTGCCGGGGGCCGGGGTGGACATGCCGGGGGCCGAGGTGCGCGTGCCGGGCGCGGGGGTGCGTACCGGCGCGGCGCGGGGTGCGGAGGGCCGTGCCGGCGCGGGCGTGGAGCGGGAGGCCGGGGAGCGTACGGCGCCGGGCGTGGCGGGCGGTGCCGGGGACCGTACGGCGCCGGGCGCGGCGGCCGACGGGACGGTAGGGGGATCCGGGCGGCCGGTGCTGGCCCGGGTGCGCACCGAGGCGCGCCGCCGCTGGGGGCGACTCGCGGGCGCCCTCGGACTGGGCAGCCTCGCCACCGCCTCGGCCGTGGGCCTGATGGCGGTCTCCGGCTGGCTGATCTCGCGGGCCTCGGAACAGCCGCCCGTGCTCTACCTGATGATGGCGGTCACCGCGACCCGCGCCTTCGGCATCGGACGGGCCGTCTTCCGGTACGCCGAGCGGCTCGTCTCGCACGACGCCGTGCTGCGCATGCTGGCCGACCTGCGGGTCTCCGTGTACCGCCGGCTCGAGCGCATCGCCCCGGCGGGACTGCGCCGCACCCGGCGCGGCGACCTGCTCTCGCGGCTGGTCGCCGATGTCGACGCGCTCCAGGACTACTGGCTCCGCTGGCTGCTGCCGCTCGGCACCGCCGCCGTCGTCGGCGCCGCGTCCGTCGGGTTCACCGCCTGGCTGCTGCCGGCCGCCGGAGCGGTCCTCGCCGCCGGGCTGGTGGTCGCCGGCGCCGGCGTGCCCCTGCTCAGCGGTGCGGTCGCACGCCGAGCGGAGCGCCGCCTCGCGCCCGCCCGGGGCGAGCTGGCCACCCAGGTGGCCGATCTGCTCTCCGGCACTGCGGAGCTGACCGTCGCCGGAGCCCTGGCCGGCCGCAAGGAGCGGGTCCGCGCCGCCGACTCCCTCCTCACCGGCATCGCCCGCCGCGGCGCCTCCGCCACCGGCCTGGGCTCCGGGCTCACCGCCCTGGCCTGTGGCCTCACCGTGGTGTTCGCGGCGCTGGCCGGGGTCCGCGCGGTGGCCGACGGCCGGCTGTCGGGGGTGGCCCTGGCCGTCGTGGTCCTGACTCCGCTGGCCGCCTTCGAGGCGGTGGCCCCGCTGCCGCTCGCCGTGCAGTACCGCCAGCGGGTCCGGCGCAGCGCGGAGCGGGTGTACGAGGTGCTCGACGCGCCCGCGCCCGTACGGGCCCACGGCCCCGCCGAGCCGCCGGCCTCGCCCTTCCCGCTGCGGCTCCAGGGCCTGCGGGCCCGGTACCCGGGCCAGGAGGGCGACGCCCTCGCCGGGATCGACCTCACCGTCGAAGCGGGCCGGCGGATCGCCGTGGTGGGCGCCTCGGGCTCCGGCAAGACCACCCTGGCGCAGGTGCTGCTGCGCTTCCTGGATGCGGAGGAGGGCTCGTACACGCTCGGCGGCACCGACGCCCGGGCCCTCGACGAGGACGCCGTACGCCGGTTCGTCGGCCTGTGCGCGCAGGACGCCCACATCTTCGACAGCTCGGTACGGGAGAACCTGCGCCTGGCCAGGACCGGCGCCACCGACCCCGAACTGCGGGAGGCGCTGGCCGCGGCCCGGCTCCCCCTGGACCTGGACACGCCGGTGGGCGAACACGGCGAACGGATCTCCGGCGGCCAGCGCCAGCGGCTGGCCCTGGCCCGCGCCCTGCTCGCCGACTTCCCGGTGCTGGTGCTCGACGAGCCCGCGGAACACCTCGACCTGGAGACCGCCGACGCCCTGACGGCCGATCTGCTGACCGCTACGGAGGGCCGCACCACGCTGCTGATCACCCACCGGCTCGCGGGTCTTGACGCGGTGGACGAGGTCGTCGTCCTGGACCACGGCCGGATCGTCCAGCGCGGCGGTTACGCGGCGCTGGCGGAGGCCGAGGGCCCGCTGCGGCGGATGCTGGAGCGGGAGTGGGCGGCCGACCGGCTGTCCGGCCGGGACGGCCGGGGCAGCAGGACCGTCATGGCCGACTTTCCACAGTAAAAGGGACTAACTAGGCTCAAGGTCATGTCAGTGCAGGAGTCGCAGGAATCCCCGGACCCGCTCGAAGCCGCCACGCGGGCGACACGGAGCCTCCAGGGACTGTCCACCGAGCTCACCGCCCGTGTCCCCCAGCTGCTGGAGGCGATGCGGTCGGTCGGCACGGGTCTCGAGCTGCACTCCACCCTCGACCGGATCTGCGAGACGGCCGCCGAACTGGCCGACGCGCAGTACGCCGCCATCGGGGTGGTGGACGTCGAGGGCCGCGGGCTCTCGGACTTCGTCACGTACGGCATCGACGAGGAGACGTCCCGGCGCATCGGCCACCGGCCCGACGGCAAGCGCGGGCTGCTGGGCGCGCTGATCAGGGACCCGCAGCCGGTCCGGCTCGCCGACCTGAGCAGCGACCCGCGCTCCGCGGGCTTCCCGCCGCACCATCCGCGGATGCGCAGCTTCCTCGGCGTACCGATCCGCGTACAGGGCGAGATCTTCGGCAACCTCTACCTCGCCGAGAAGCACGGCGGCGCCGAGTTCAACGACTACGACCTGCACATGGTCCGGGTGCTGGCGACCGAGGCGGGCATCGCGATCGGCAACGCGCGGCTCTACGAGGCGGCCACCCAGCGGGAGCGCTGGATCGACGGCTCCGTCGCCGTCACGACCGCGCTGCTCTCGGGCGGCGACGCGGACGACGCGCTGGCGGTGGTGGCCGAGCAGGCCCGGCACCTGGCGGACTCGGCGGCCGGGATAGTGATGCTGCCGGCGGAGGACGGCGGCATGGAGATCGTCGCGGTCTCCTCCGACAACCCGGCCACCTCGCTCGGCGTGGTCGTCCCCGCCGAGAGCGCGGTGGTCGACAGCCTGATGGCAGGCGACCCGGTCTTCGTGGACGACGTCTCCGCCGATCCGCGCATGATCAGCCGCCTGACCAGCCAGTACGGCCCCTGCATGATGCTTCCGCTGCAGAGCGGGGGCCGGGTGCTGGGCGCCCTGGTGACCCCCAGGGGGCGGGGCAAGCGGCCCTTCACCGAGGCGGAGCGGACCCTCGCCACCCAGTTCGCCTCGCAGGCGGCGCTCGCGCTGATGATGGCCGAGGCGCAGCGGGACCGGGAGCGGCTGGCGGTCTACGAGGACCGTGACCGGATCGCCCGCGACCTGCACGACCTGGTGATCCAGCGGCTCTTCGCCACGGGGATGATGCTCGAAGGCGCGCAGCGCAGGTCGATCGTGCCCGAGGTGCGCGAGGGCGTCGGCAAGGCCGTCGACGAACTCGACGTGACCATCCAGGAGATCCGTACGGCGATCTTCGCGCTCCAGCAGGGCCCGGCGGAGGCGCCTTCGGGCCTGCGCACCCGGGTGCTGCGCGAGATCAACATGGCCGCGGTGCCGCTGGGCTTCAAGCCGTCCCACCGCTTCCTGGGCGCGGTCGACGCCGTGGTGGGGGAGCTGGTGGGCAAGAACCTGATCGCCGCGCTGCGGGAGGCGCTGTCGAACGCCTTCCGCCATGCCGAGGCCGGCCGGATCGAGGTGCTCGTCGACGCCACCGCGAAGCTGGCCGACGGGCGGCCGGCGGTACGGCTGGAAGTGGCCGACGACGGGGTCGGCATCCCGGAGGGCGGGCGCCGGAGCGGGCTGCGGAACCTTCGGCGCCGGGCCGAGTCCCTGGGCGGGGCCAGCTGGTACGGGCCGGGCCTCGGCGAGGACGGGGGCGGGACGCGGCTGGTGTGGGAGGCGCCGCTGTAGGGCGACGCGGCCACGGTCGGCCGGGGACGGCCTCCAAAGCGGGTGCAGCGGGGCGGGGCGACGGTCCCGTCAGCCCTCACGCTCCGCCACCATGCGCTCGATGACGACGGCCACGCCGTCCTCGGTGTTGGCGACGGTACGGCCGGAGGCGGCCGCGATCACGTCCGGGTGGGCGTTGCCCATGGCGTACGAGGTGCCGGCCCAGGTGAGCATCTCGATGTCGTTCGGCATGTCGCCGAACGCCACCACCTCGTCGGCGGAGATGCCGCGCTCGGCACAGCACAGGGCCAGGGTGCTCGCCTTGGAGACCCCGGGCCCGCTGATCTCCAGCAGGGCGGTGGGGCTGGACCGGGTGATCGAGGCGTGCTGCCCGGCCGCCTCGCGCGCCAGGGCCAGGAAGGCGTCCGGGGCGAGTTCGGCGTGGTGCGCCAGCAGCTTGAGCACCGGAGCCGTGCTGTGCTCCTCGTGCAGCAGCTTCTCCGCGACGGCGACCGTGGCGCCGGGGTCGAGGAAGAAGGGCGGGTACGCGGGCTCGTAGTTGATGCCCGTGGTCAGCTCGACCGCGAACGAGGTGCCGGGTACGGCGGCGCGCAGCGTGCGGACCACATCCAGGGCGACGGGCCGGTCGAGGGGCCGCACCTCGATGATCTTCCGTCCGGCGTGCAGGTCGACCACGGCGGCGCCGTTGGCGCAGATGGCCAGGCCGTGACCGTGGACGTGGGCGCTGACCACGTCCATCCAGCGGGCCGGGCGGCCGGTGACGAAGAAGACCTCGATGCCGGCGGCCTCGGCCGCGGCCAGCGCGGCGACGGTGCGGTCGGAGACCGTCTTGTCGTCCCGCAGCAGGGTGCCGTCGAGGTCGGTGGCGATCAGCCGAGGGGCCCGGGGGTGCTTGGGAGCTGCGGTCACCCGTCCATCTTCGCCCATGACGGGGCGTGTACGTGCGACAGGTCGCACACCCGAGCCCTTCGCGGGACCGCCCGCGCCGTGGTGCCGCCGGGGCGCCGGTTTTCGGTGGGGCCCCCGGGACGGTCGTAGGCTCGTGGGCATGAGCCTGCGTCTGAGCACCGTGATCCTGCCCGTCCACCGCTGGCACGAGGGGGGCCGTGAGCGCTGGCAGCGCGCCGAGGAGCTGGGCTTCCACGCCGCTTACACCTACGACCACCTGTCCTGGCGGAGCTTCCGCGACGGGCCCTGGTTCGGGGCGCTGCCCACCCTCACCGCCGCCGCGACCGCCACGGAGCGGCTGCGTCTGGGCACCCTCGTCACCTCGCCGAACTTCCGGCACCCGGTGACCCTCGCCAAGGAGCTGATCTCCCTCGACGACGTCTCCGGCGGCCGGGTCACCCTGGGCATCGGTGCGGGTGGCAACGGCTTCGACGCCACCGTGCTGGGCCAGGAGCCCTGGACGCCGCGGGAGCGTGCCGACCGGTTCGGGGAGTTCCTCCCGCTGCTGGACCGGCTGCTGACCGAGGACGCCGTCAGTCACACGGGCACGCACTACTCCGCCGACGAGGCCCGCAACGTCCCGGGCTGCGTCCAGCGCCCCCGGCTGCCCTTCGCGGTGGCCGCCACCGGGCCGCGCGGCCTCAAGCTGGCTGCGCGGTACGGCCAGGCGTGGGTGACCACCGGCGACCCGAAGCTCTACGAGGACGGCACTCCGGAGCAGTCGGTTGAGGCCCTGCGCGGCCAGGTCGAGAAGCTCGGCAAGGCCTGCGCGGACACCGGCCGCGACGTCGCCGAGCTGGACAAGGTGCTGCTCACCGGCTTCACCCCGGACCGGAACGGCCTGCTGGGCTCGGTGGAGGCCTTCGTGGACTTCGCCGGCCGCCACCAGGAGCTCGGCTTCACCGAGATCGTCGTCCACTGGCCGATCCCCGACTCGGACTTCGCCGCCGACCAGGCCGTCTTCGAGGAGATCGCCACCGAGGCGCTCGGCCGGCTGGCCTGAGGGCCCGGCCCCTGCGAGAGCGGGCGGCGGAGGGGGACCCGGCACGTCCGGGTCCCCCTCCGCAGGCTCAGCGGAGGAGTGCCTCGCGGACCTGCTCCGCGTCACGGACCAGGCGTTCCGCCTCTTCGCCCGGCACCTCCGCGAACTCCTCGGCGAACGCGGCCAGCCGGGCGGCGCCCGCCTCGCCCCGGCCCCGCCCGTGGTCCAGCCACCCGGCGGCGGTGAGGCAGCGGAACCGGTCGTCCAGCGCGTCCGGCCCGAGCACCGCGTACTCCGCGGCGGCCCGCTCCCACAGCAGGACCGCCGTGTCCCCCAGCTCCGTGCGCCGGTCGTCCGCCAGCGGTGCCCGCGGCGCGTCCTCGCCGTACAACGGGTCGGCGGCCTCGACGCGCCGGCGCAGCACCTCGGCGGTCTGCTGCCAGGTCTGGCCGCGTTCGTAGCGCAGCTGCGGGTGGTCGGGGCGCTCGGCCGAGTCCAGCACCGCGAGCGCCCGCTCCATCAGGGCCCGGGCGCCCTGGGCCGCGGCGTCGTCCACGGTTCCGTTGAGGGCGAGCCAGGCCAGCGAGCGCAGGCAGCGGACCTGGCCCACGGGGTTGTCCCCCAGCCGGTCCCACAGCTCCACGGCCCGCTCGTACGCGGCCGTCGCCTCCTCGTCCAGGCCCGCGGAGGACAGCGCGTCCGCGGCCGACTGGGCGAAGTGGGCCTGGGCGTGCTGGTTCTCCCAGCCCTTGGCGGTCTCGGCGGCCAGCAGGTACTGCTCGGCGGCCCCGCGGAAGTCCCCGGTCCCGCGCAGCAGCCGGGCCAGGGTGCTGCGGGCTTCGACGCCCTCCTGTTCGCCCTCCTCCAGCAGGTCGGGCAGCGCCGAGTGGAGCACCTCGACGGCCTCCGGTACCCGGTCCGCCTCGGCGTACGCCCGGGCCAGCAGCTGCCGGGCCCGGGCGCCCTCCGTCGCGCCCAGCCCGGCCTGGTCCAGCCGGTGCACGGCGTCCAGGGCGTACCCGGCGGCCTCCTCGGCCCCGCCCTCCGCGCGCAGCAGGACATCCGCGAGGGTGAGGCGTACGGCGGCCAGCTCCTCGGCGTCGGTCAGCTCGGCGGCGTGCGCGAGAGCGGTCCGGGCCACGGCTTCGGCCTCGCCCTGCTCCCCCATGTGGGCCAGCACGTCGGCCTGCAGCGAGAGGGGCTGCACGGCGTCCCAGGGCCGTCCGGCGTCGGCCTCCCGGGCGGCGGCGGACGCCAGCAGCGCGAGCGCCCGATCCAGCTCGCCGGCCCGCATCGCGATCCTGGCGAGGGCGGACTCGGCCTCGCCGACCAGGTCCGCCACGTCGTGCGACGTGCCCCCGCCCGCCCGGCCGTACCGTGTGACGAACTCCTCCAGGCCGGCGACCAGTTCGGCGTCCGGTCCGGCGGCGGGTCCCGCATCCGGTGCGGCCACCGCCTCGTCCGGCGCGTGCGGGCGCAGGTGTGCCTCGATGCGGATCCGGTGCAGTTCCGCGGCGGCGATCCGGCGCTCCCGCAGCGGCTCGTCCGGCTCCAGTGCCGCGGCCAGGCGCTCCGCTTCGGCCAGCAGTGCCCGTATCTCCTCTGGAGCGGCGCCCCGCGTGGTGGCGATGCCCGCGACGGCCAGGCTGGTGAACGCCGCACGGGAGGGCTCGCCAGCCGCGGTGTGGGCCTCGGTGGCCCGCACCATCAGGGCCGTGGCCTCGGGGTCCCCGGTGCGGGCGGCCGTCAGGGCGCGCCGCTCCAGCAGGTCCCCGGGCAGGGCGGCGTCGCCCGGCAGTTCCTCGCCGGCCTCGGCCCGTGCCACGACCTGCTTCCACAGGGCGTTCACCGACGGGTGGCCCGACCGCCGTGCGGCCCGCGCCCGTTCCACCAGCCCGGCGAACGGCTCCGCGGGGGCGGCCGGGGCCGCCGTGCGGTCCGGTGCGGTCACGGCGGTGCGGGCCGGCGCGGGGGGTGCGAGCGGGAGCACCCGTACGCCCAGGGGCAGGCCGTCGACCAGCGGTTCCCTGGTGATGCGGGCGCGGAACTCGTCGGAGACGTGGGTGTTGGAGTTGCGGACGTCGAAGCGGGCGGCGATCTCCGAGGCCTCCGCGTGCAGGAGTGCGTACAGCTCGTCGACGGTGCGCAGCGCGCCCTGGTGGGCGACCACCGGCCGGTCGCCGTGGCCGAGGTCGGCCAGCCGGCGCAGGAGGACGAGGACTCCGCCGGCGAAGCCCAGGCGGGCGGCGGGCGCGGCGAGCCGGTCCAGGTGCGCGGTGTGCTCCGCCAGGATCTCCAGGCCGCGCGACTCGTTGCCGGTCAGGGCGCAGAACTCGATGTGTTCGGCGATCGAGCGGAGCAGGCTCTCGTTGCCCCGGGCCATGCGGTAGCCGCGCAGGTGGCAGGAGCGCGCCTCGTCGTGCCGGCCCAGGCGCAGCAGGGGCAGCAGGGCGTGGGCGAGCGTCCGCTCGGGCTCCTCCATGCAGGTGTCGTGGCCGTCGAGTACGGGCTTCCAGACCTCGACGGCCTTCTCGTCCTGCTTCTGGTCCACCCAGAACTGCCCTTGTGTGTTGATCTCGCAGGCGTGGCAGTCGCTCATCCGGTCGCGGGCGGCCGCGGCCCAGGCCGTGATGGCCCGCTCGGCGCGGGCGTGGTCGCCGGTGGCGTCCGCGAGGTGGAACTCGGCCTGGCGCACGGCCCGCTCGCCGAACCCGGCGAGGCGGTAGCGGCGCTCCATGTCGTCCAGCCAGCGGGTCGCCGTCTCCACCGGGATGTCGGGGGAGCTGACGATCAGTCCGGCCACCCACTTGAACTGCCAGTGGAGGCTGTGGGTCTGGCTCGCGTCGAAGGCGCCGGGGTCGCGGTCGTACTCCTGGAGCAGCCGCGCGAACGGCACGACCATCCTGGCTCGCTCGGCGCTGTACTCGTACGCCTCGATCAGCACGTCCAGGCTCTGCCGGAACAGTTGCCGGTCACCGGTCGCCTCGGCGGCGGCGCTCAGGGTCTCGGCGTGGGCGTTGCGCGCGGCGCCGTAGGGGGAGTTGCGGTTCTCCACCAGGCCCCGGCGGATCTCCTCGGGGGTCAGCTGGGTCACTTCTGCTCCTCTCCCGGTGCGGTGGGGTGGGTGGCCCATTCCAGGAGCCCGAGGAAGGCCCTGTTGAGCAGGGTGGTGTCGGCCGGGCGCAGCGGCCGCTGGGACATCAGCAGGGCCTGGCCGTAGAGCGATTCGACGGCGGTGCCGGTGAGCGCCTCGTCGGGCAGGGCCGCGATCCGGCGGATCAGCGGGTTGTTGTGGTTGAGGACGAGGCGGGCGCGGGGTGCCGTGCCGCGCAGGGCGCCGAGGATGTCGTTCCACAGGGAGTCGGCGCTCTCCTGGGCGGCGGCGCGGTCGCGTTCGTGCCGGGTCTGCCGGTCGTCCAGGTAGAGCGCGGGCACGGTGACCGGCTGGAAGGCGCGGAGCGCGACGTCGCAGCCGTGCGCGTCGAGCCGGGTGCGGGCGGTGGCGAGGAACGGCGCGAGGGCCAGTTCCTCGGTGGTGGAGACGGGGTCGAGGCGGTCGGTGACCGCGCCGGCGTCGAGTTCGGAGACCTTGGTGCCGGGGCGGACGGCGGGCAGCAGGGCCAGGAGGTCGGCGTCGTAGGTGTAGCCCGCGTTGATCACGCCCAGGCCGTGGGCGGCCGCGATGGGGGCGATCTGCCGGAACTCCTCGACGGTCCGGGTGAAGTGGATCTCGGAGTGCGCGGCGGTGAACTCCTCCAGGCTCTGGTGGCCCTCGCTGGTCTCGAACGGCAGCCACGGCAGCATCAGGCCGAGCAGCTCGGCATCGTGCCGTGCCAGGGACTTCACTCCGAGGTGGTGGACGTCGAGGAAGGCGGCCAGCCGCTGGGGTTCCCCGGCCGCCAGCTCGGCGAGCCACTGCCGCACCCGGGTGCCCAGGGCGTCGCGTACCGCGCCGAGGGTCTCGTCGTCGTACAGGTTCTCGCGCGAGGCGGTGGGGCGCAGGGAGTCGGTGTCGAGGACGACCCGGACGAAGAAGGCCCAGTCGGGCAGGAGGTTGTCCGCCTGGTCGGTGAGCAGCATCCCCTTGAGGTGGACGCGGTGGCCGGCGCGGTGGGCGGGGCTGGTGGGTTCCGGGAGGACGTACGCGACACCGCGCACGCCCGCCACGGGCAGGTCCAGGTCGATGCTGTCGAGCGGGGTGAACCCGAAGAGCCGGGCGCAGTGGCCGGCCAGGGCGACCCGGCGCGCGGCGGGCGTGGGGAACGCGCGGTCCCACACGGCGGGCCGGTCGGTGATCGGCCGGGGGCTGCCCACGCCGTCCTCGAAGGTGATGTCGTACGGCAGCAGCGACCCGAAGTCCCGGGCCAGCTGCTCGACCCGCTCGGGCTCGATCCACTCCTCGGCTCCGGGGCGCGCCTCCAGGAACACGGTGGTGCCGGGCTCGGGGCGGGCCTCGTCGGGCAGCGTGCGGACGGTGTACGAGCCGTCGTCCCCGGCCACCCATTCGACGGGGCGGGCTCCGGGCTCCCGGGCGGACCGGGTGACCACGCGGATCCGGCGGGCGACGACGAAGCAGGCCAGCAGGCCGATGCCGAACTGGCCGAGGAACTCCTGGCGGGCGGTCTCCAGACCGTGTTCGCCGCTGCGCTTGGAGCTGCGGCCGATGGTGGCGAGGAGCGAGTGGGCCTCGTCCTCCGTCAGGCCGATGCCGCTGTCCTCGATGGAGACGCGGCCGGCCTCCGCGGAGAGCCTGATCCGGACCGTGGCGCCGGGATCGACCGCCTGCCGGGCCGTCACCGCGTCCACCGCGTTCTGCAGCAGCTCGCGGACGTACACCCGGGGGCTGGAATACAGGTGGTGGGAGAGCAGGTCGACCAGGCCGCGCAGGTCGACCTGGAAGTTGTGGGCGGGCGGAGAGGTGTCCCGGTGCGGGACGGCGGAAGTCATGGTGTGTCACCTCGCGTGCGCGCGTACGGCAGTCGGCGATCGCGGGGTCCCCCCCTCACAGATCGCGAAGTGAGAGACAGCGTAGGGGGCCGTACCGACAAACACCTCCGGGTATTGCCGGGGCAGCCGGGGCCGGGCGGGCGGGGCCGGACGAGCCGCGCATGGACGGCGTGTGAACGGCTCGCGGATGGACGGGGGTTGGGGAGGTGACAGCGCGCGAACTTCGCCCCATGGCCCTTGGGCCGGATACGGCGCAGTCAATAGCTTCGTTTCACGTGAAACGGTCCGTATCCAGGAGAACCCCATGACCGATGTGCCACTCCGCGCCCGTCCCGCGCGGCGTCTGCTCCAGCCCGTGATCGACCGCATCGACCGGCGGATCGATCGGCGGCTGCGCGCGGCCGACCGGCAGATCGACACCCTGCGGCAGGAGCTCCGCCGTACCCAGGAGCAGCTGGCCACACAACACGCCCGGCCGTTCACCTACGACCTGCTCTACGGCAAGGACGGCCGGCTCAACGACCGGATGCCGAGCCGGGAGGGCTTCAAGAAGCTGTCGGACGAGATCGCGGCGGTCGCGGGCCGCCCGGGGGCGTGGACGGAGACGGCGCAGGCCTTCCGGACGCTGGTGGAGCTTGAGTCCCGGGGGGTGGGGCGGATCGCCGGCTCCACCGTGAACATCCTCGGGAAGCTCACCACCACGCCGCTGCTGGGCCCGCCGAACGGCGAGATCCTGGAGATCGGCACGCTGTACGGGCTCTTGGCCGGCGGCATGGCCCGCCAGCTCCTGCGCCGGGGGCTCGGCTACCGGCTGACGATCGTGGACCCGATCGCACCCGTGCAGCTCCAGCCCGGGGTGGAGATCAGCCGGGACCCCTCGGGCACGCCGATCAGTGAGGACATCGTGCGGGCCAACCTGCTGCTGGCGGGCGTGCACCCGGACCGGCTGCGGCTGCACCGCGGGTTCTCGCAGGACCCGGCCGTGCGCGAGGCGCTCTCCGACCGGCGGTACGGGGTCATCGTGATCGACGGGGACCACTCCGAGGAGGGCGTGGCGCGGGACCTCGAGTGGGCCGAGGAGATCGCGGCGACGGGAGCGGTCGTGGTGCTGGACGACTACGGCGACGCGCGGTGGCCCGGGGTCCAGGCGGCCGCCGACTCCCACCTGGCCGGGCACACCCGGCTGAAGCTGGTGGGCACGGTCGCCACCAGCGCCTTCCTGCGGGCGGGCTGACCGGACCGTACGGCCGTCGGGCGAAGCCCGGTGCCTTCCGCCGGGAGGGGCGGACTCACGGGAAGCGGATGAACTCCGGAGGCACGGCGTCCACCAGCCACACGCCGTTCTCGCTGATCCGGAAGACGTGACCGGCGCCGCGCATCGCCGCCGCGTCCACGCTCAGCACGACCGGACGGCCCCGGCGCGCACCCACGCGCGTCGCGGTCTCCCGGTCGGCGGAGAGGTGGACGTGGTGGCGCCGCATGGGCCGCAGCCCCTCGGCGCGGATCGCCGTGATCACGGCGGGGACGGTGCCGTGGTAGAGGTACGCGGGCGGCTCGGCCTCGGGCAGGCCGAGGTCGACGGTCACCGTGTGACCCTGGCTGGCGCGGATGCGGGTGCCCTCGACGGCGAAGCGGCGCTTGTCGTTGGTGGCCACGACGTGGTCGAGCTCGGCCCTGCTGAAGGCGAAACCGTGGGCCGCGGCGGCTGCGAGCAGGTCGTCGATCTCCACCCACCCCTGGGTGTCGAGCACCAGTCCGATGCGTTCCGGCTGATGTCTCAGGTGCTTCGAGACATATTTGGACACCTTCACGGTGCGGCGTTCGTCCATGCGCCCAGCGTGCCCGCAGGGCAGGGGCCTCGGCATGCCCTTTTCCGGTTCTGCCGTGGGCCGGGCCCCGGCTGGACGCCGGGTGGACCCCCTCTATCGCACTTCCAAGATACGGAATACATTTTCCATTGGCACTCCGCACGTGAAGACGTCCGTCGCCGGGTCCACCACCACTTCGTCGTCGATGACCATCGACCTGTTCGCCCTAGGGGGATACCACCATGCCCGCTTCCGCCTCGCTGCCACGCAGGGCCGCCGCCGAGTTCACCGGCACCGCGGCGCTGCTGGTGATCGTCGTCGGTTCCGGCATCCAGGCCGCCGCGCTCAGCCGGGACACGGGCGTGGCACTGCTCGCCAACGCCGCCGCCTCCGCCATCGGCCTGGGGCTGATCATCACCCTGTTCGGGCCCCTCTCGGGCGCCCATCTCAACCCGGTCGTCACGCTCGTCTCCTGGTGGACCCGGCGCTCGGGCGGCGAGGGACTCACCGGGCGGGCGGCGGCCGTGTACGCGGCCGCCCAGACCGTGGGCGCCGTCGCCGGCGCGGTGCTGGCCGAGGTGATGTTCGGCAGGGCGCCGGGGGCGTTCGCCGTGCAGGCCAAGGACGGTGCGCACCTGCTGGTCGGGGAGGTCGTGGCCACCGCCGGGCTGGTGTTGGTGATCCAGGGGCTCGGGCGGATCGGACGGCCGCGGCTGGTCCCGGCCGCGGTGGCCGGGTACATCGCCGCGGCGATCTGGTTCACCTCGTCCGGCTCGTTCGCCAACCCGGCCGGCACGGTCGGCCGGGCCTTCTCCGACTCCTTCACCGGGATCGCCCCCGCCTCCGTGCCCGGCTTCGTGGCCGCCCAGCTGGTCGGCGGCGGGCTCGGCCTGGCCCTGTCGCTGGTTCTGTACGGGCGGGAGAAGGCGCGTAACGCCGAGGTGACGCCCATCAACGCCGCCTACCGAGCGGCGAGTTGACACAATCCACAGTTACAGCCGGTTATCCACAGCCCATTTGCCGGGGTATGTCGGCGATTGCGTGATCGTCTGTGGGCAACCCTGTGGGTAAGTCAGTCACCCTTACGTGAGGCCAGCTCGTTCATCGTCCGGGCCTGCAGCTCCCGCTCGGTGGCGGCCCGTACGAAGGCCGCCACGTGGGCGGGTCCCACCAGCTCCTGCACCGCGCGCACCGTCTCGGCCGGCAGCGCCACCGGGGACGGTCCCGACGGGGCCACCGGCTGACCCGCGGCCCCCAGGTGCCGCTGGAGGTGACGGGTGGCGAACAGCCGCATGGCGCGGGCCAGCTCGGCGTCGACCGTCTGCTGGGCCAGCGGACGCAGCCGCCGGACGAGCGTGGCCGCCTCGGCAGCGTCCGCGTCGGTCGGCGGGTGCGACCCGAGGTACCGGGCGAAGACGTGCTCGGTCGTGAAGTCCAGGAACCGCGAGGCGATCGACTCCACCTGCCCCCGCAGCTCGCGCAGGTGCCCGGTGATCGCGTCCAGCGGCACGCCCGCGGCGTGCAGTTCGGCCGCCACCGCCAGCTCCTGTGGACTGGGCACCAGGAACTCGTCGGAGGTGCCCGGCACCCGCTCCAGCACGCCGAGTTCGACCGCCTCGTCGACGGCCCGGTCGTCGGGCTTGCCCCCGAAGCGGTCGTTCAGCTCCTCCCGGGTGATCCGGGCGGCCTCCTCGTCGGTCCAGGGCCCGTGCACCTCGGCCACCAGGCCGAGGACGCCGCCCAGGCCCCGCCCCGCGTCCCAGGCCTCCAGCAGCTCCTTGATGGAGGCCAGGGTGTAGCCGCGGTCGAGCAGGTCGGCGATCTGGCGCAGCCGGGCCAGGTGCGTGTCCCGGTACACGTTGGACCGGCCGCGCCGCTCCGGCTTCGGCAGCAGCCCGCGGTCCTGGTAGGCCCTGATGGTGCGCACCGTGGCTCCGCTGTGGTGCGCCAGATCCTCGATCCGGTACTCCGCCACCGCCTGCTCGGACACTCAGCACTCCCTACGACATCGCCGCCCGCCGGCACCGCCCGCCGCGGCCCCGGGCGGCCGGTGGGGCCGCCAGGTGCTCGGCCACCCTGCGCGGCGAGCCCTCCTGCGAGGGATGGTACGACCGGCGGAATCAGCAGGGTATGGCCGTGCCGGGCTCTCTCCGAGTGGCGCCCGCAGTCACAGCCTGGGCTCCAGCCGGGCGATCGCCCGCAGGGTCCGGGGAGTGAACCGGGACATCCACAGTGCGCCGCGCGATTCGGGGGTCACGGGCACCACCGCCTGGTTCTTCACCACGGCCTGGAGGATCGCGTCGGCCACCTTCTCCGGCGGGAAGTTGCGCAGGCCGTAGAGGCGCGAGGACTTCTGCTGCCGGCGCTCCTGCTCGGCCTCGTCGACCCCGGCGAAGCGGGTGGTGGCGGTGATGTTGGTGTTCACGATGCCCGGGCAGATCGCGGAGACGCCGATGGACTTGCCGGCCAGCTCCGCCCGCAGGCACTCGCTGAGCATCAGGACCGCCGCCTTCGAGGTGCTGTAGGCGGGGAGCGTCCTGGACGGCAGGTACGCGGCGGCCGAGGCGGTGTTGACGATGTGGCCGCCCTGGCCGCGCTCTGCCATCTGCCTGCCGAAGATCCGGCAGCCGTGGATCACGCCCCAGAGGTTGACGTCGAGGACCTTCTTCCAGTCCTCCGCGGTGGTGTCCAGGAACGCCCCGGACAGCCCGATCCCCGCGTTGTTCACCAGCACGTCGACGATGCCGTACTCCGCCGCGACCTTGGCGGCGAGCTGCTCCATCGCCTGCTCGTCGCTGACGTCCACGGTCTCGCCCCAGGCCTCGGGGGAGCCGAGCAGCCGGGCCATCTCGGCGGTGCGCGCCGCGCCCTCGCCGTCCCGGTCCACTGCCACGATCCGCGCCCCGGCCTCGGCGAACGCGAAGGCCGTGGCCCGCCCGATGCCGCTCGCGGCGCCGGTCACCAGCACGAGCTGCCCGCTGAACCGGTCGGCGTACCGGCCGGTGGCCGCCGCCGGGGCCGTCGTGCCCGCCGCACCGGCGGCAGCCCGGTCCTCCTGCGCCTCGACGAACTCGCCGATCCAGGCCGACAGCTGGTCGGGCCTGGTGCGCGGCACCCAGTGCTTGGCCGGCAGGGTGCGGCGCAGCACGTTCGGCGCCCAGAGCTCCAGGTCGTCGTAGAGCCGCTCCGAGAGGAAGGCGTCCCCGGTGGGCGTGATCAGCTGGACGGGCGTGTGGGCGTACGCGTCGGCGCGCGGCCGGCGCAGCCTGGCGCGGACGTTGTCGCGGTAGAGCCAGGCGCCGTGTGCCGCGTCCGAGGGCAGCGAGGCCGTCGGGTACTCCCCCGCCGGCACCTTCTCGACCCGGGCCAGGATTCCCGGCCAGCGCTTGCCGAGCGGGCCGCGCCAGGCGAGCTCCGGCAGTACCGGGGTGTGCAGCATGTAGACGTACCAGGACTTGGCGCCCTGCCCGAGCAGCTGGGCCGCCCGGCGCGGGGTGGGCCGCGCCATCCGCTTCTTGATCCAGTGCCCGAAGTGGTCCAGGGAGGGTCCGGACATCGAGGTGAAGGAGGCGATCCGGCCCTCGGTGCGCTTGACCGTGGCGAACTCCCAGGCCTGTACGGACCCCCAGTCGTGGCCCACCAGGTGCACCGGGCGGTCCGGGCTCACCGCGTCGGCCACGGCGAGGAAGTCGTCCGTCAGTTTCTCCAGCGTGAACCCGCCGCGCAGCGGCACCGGAGCCGTGGAGCGCCCGTGACCCCGCACGTCGTACAGCACCACGTGGAAGCGCTCGGCCAGCCGCGCCGCGACCTCCGACCACACCTCCTTGCTGTCCGGGTAGCCGTGCACCAGCACGACCGTCGGCCGGCTCGCGTCCCCGAGCTCCGCGACGCAGAGCTCGACGCCCCCGGTGTGTATCCGGCGCTCCCGCGCCCCGCCCAGAACGGCCATGCTCACGCTGCCTTCTCCTCTGCCCAGCGCCGCACGTGCGGCAGGTCGTCGTCCAGCCAGTAGGCGCTCTCCTCGGGATCCCGGGAGTCGGTGACGACCAGGATCTCCTCGAACTTCGCGCCGGTGCCCCGGAAGCCCAGGTGGGGTTCGACCGCCCACAGTCCCGGCTGCGGGGGGTGGTCCGAGAACTTGTACGGGCTCCACAGCGGCGACCAGCCCTCACGGTGTCCGTGCAGGGCGTCGCTCGCCAGCCCCTTGAGCGACTGCGTGCCGAACCCGAAGGCGGTCGGCGACCAGCGCCGCTCCTTCACGCGGTCCACCTTGTGCGCGATCACGCCGAAGGGATAGGCGCGGTGGCGGTTGGCGTACCCCTGCCGGGTCATCAGCCGCTCCACGTCGTCGTATATCTCGCGCAGCGAGCGGCGCTCGCGGACCTGGACGAGGATCAGCTCGCGGTGCGCGCGCAGGTCGGCCATCAGCCGGTCCTGCACGGGGTTGAGCCCGAGGGAGCCCGAGTAGCCGATGTCCGCGGTGTAGCCCTTGTAGACGGGGGCCATGTCGAGGATGAAGGGCATCCCCGCCTCCAGCCGCCGGTTGGTCGGGAAGAACTGGAGCGGGATCCTGAAGTTCGTGAACGCCGTCCGGTCGCCGAACCACGCGAAGGGCAGGTGGAACCAGTCGGTCACCCCGCGCTCGCGCAGCCAGTCCCGCTGCATCCGCGCCGCCTCGCGCTCGGTGACGCCCGGCTTCAGCTGGGCGGCGACCGCCTCCGCGCACTCGTACGCGAGCCGCTGCACTTCCCTGAACCCGCGGAACTCCTGGAACCCGTCCCCTGCCATGCCAGCCCCGTCCCGGTAGCCGTACGTGCCCGTAAGTTGACACTGATGAATGTGACAATGCCTGGAGATCACGTCAAGAGCCGTGCACAGACCTGTGGAAAACCTTTCGGCGGCCTTCCGGGGTAGCTCTCGGGTCCTGCCTCCCCTACGGGCATGTACGACCCAAGGCGGAGAACGGTAACCCGCTACAGAGTGACGATCGGCGTGGCCTGCGCCACTACCGTCGAACCGTGACTGTCATCGCGACCGAAAGCCTGAGCAAGCGGTACACGGAAGTGACCGCCCTTGACCGGCTCTCCCTGGACATCGGCCCCGGCGTAACCGGCCTGGTCGGCGCCAACGGAGCCGGCAAGTCCACGCTCATCAAGATCCTGCTGGGGCTCTCCCCGGCCACCGAGGGCCGTGCCTCCGTGCTCGGGCTGGACGTCGCCACCAGCGGCGGCGCCATCCGCGAGCGCGTCGGCTACATGCCGGAGCACGACTGCCTGCCGCCCGACGTCTCGGCCACCGAGTTCGTCGTCCACATGGCGCGCATGTCCGGGCTGCCTCCGACGGCCGCGCGCGAGCGCACGGCCGACACGCTGCGCCACGTCGGCCTGTACGAGGAGCGGTACCGCCCCATCGGCGGCTACTCCACCGGCATGAAGCAGCGCGTCAAGCTCGCGCAGGCCCTGGTCCACGACCCGCAGCTGGTGCTCCTCGACGAGCCCACCAACGGCCTGGACCCGGTCGGCCGCGACGAGATGCTCGGCCTCATCCGCCGGGTCTACACCGACTTCGGCATCTCGGTGCTGGTCACCTCCCACCTCCTCGGCGAGCTGGAGCGCACCTGCGACCACGTCGTCGTCGTGGACGGCGGCAAGCTGCTCCGCTCCAGCTCCACCAGCGACTTCACGCAGACCACCACCACCCTCGCGGTCGAGGTCACCGACTCCGACGCCCACCCGGACGGCACCCGCGCCCTGCGCGAGGCCCTCGTCGCCGCGGGCGTCACGCTCCACGTGAGCACGGAGCAGGGCCTGCCCGGCGCCGGGCACGTCCTCCTCGTCGAGGCCACCGGCGAGCAGACGTACGACACGGTGCGCGACACCGTCGCCGGCCTCGGCCTCGGCCTGGTCCGCATGGAGCAGCGCCGCCACCACATCGCGGAGGTCTTCAAGGACCAGAAGGGAGCCGGGAGCCATGGCGCCTGAGACCTCCACCCAGATCCACAACATCGGCTACCGCTCCTACGACGGGGCCCGCCTCGGCCGCGCCTACGCCCGCCGCTCGCTGTACTCGCAGTCGCTGCGCGGCGCCTACGGCCTGGGCCGCTCGGCCAAGTCCAAGGTGCTGCCGATGCTCCTCTTCGGGATCATGTGCGCGCCGGCCGCGATCATCGTGGCGGTGGCCATCGCCGTACCGGGCTCGACCGACCTGCCCATCAAGTACACGGGCTACGCCCTGTACCTCCAGATGGTGATCGGCCTCTACGTCGCGTCGCAGGCCCCCCAGTCGGTCTCCCGCGACCTGCGCTTCAAGACCGTGCCGCTGTACTTCTCGCGGCCCATCGAGCGCGTCGACTACGTCCTCGCCAAGTTCGCGGCGATGGCCTCGGCGCTCTTCGTCCTCACGGCGACGCCGCTGCTGATCATGTACATCGGCGCCCTGCTGGCCAAATTCGACTTCGCGGACCAGACCAAGGGGTTCGCCCAGGGACTGGTCTCGGTGCTCCTGCTCTCGCTCCTCTTCTCCGGCATCGGCCTGGTGATGGCGGCCCTCACGCCGCGCCGCGGCTTCGGCGTCGCCGCCGTCATCGCGGTGTTCGTCATCCCCTTCGGCGCGGTCTCGACCGTGCAGGTCATCGCCCACGAGACCGGCGCCCCGGGCCCCATCGAGTGGCTCGGCCTGTTCTCGCCGATCACGCTGATCAGCGGCTTCCAGTCGGTGTTCCTGGGTGCCGACTCCGCCTTCCCGGGCGAGGTGGTCCCCTCCACCGGCGCCGGCTTCGTCTACCTGCTCGTCATCCTCGGCGTCATCGCGGGCTCGTACGGCGTCCTGATGGCCCGCTACCGGAAGGCCGGACTGTGACAACCATCGACATCGACCACGCGTCGCGCTGGTTCGGCAACGTCGTCGCCGTCAACGACGTCACGATGAGCATCCGCCCCGGCGTGACCGGCCTGCTGGGCCCCAACGGCGCCGGCAAGTCCACCCTGATCAACATGATGGGCGGCTTCCTGGCGCCCTCCACGGGCACCGTCACCCTCGACGGCTCCCCGATCTGGGGCAACGAGCAGATCTACAAGCACGTCGGCGTGGTGCCCGAGCGGGAGGCCATGTACGACTTCCTGACCGGCCGTGAGTTCGTCGTCGCCAACGCCGAACTGCACGGGCTCGACGCCCGGGCCGCCCAGCGCGCCCTGGCCACGGTCGAGATGGAGTACGCGCAGGACCGCAAGATCGCCACGTACTCCAAGGGCATGCGCCAGCGGGTCAAGATGGCCTCCGCCCTGGTCCACGACCCGTCGGTGCTGCTGCTCGACGAGCCGTTCAACGGCATGGACCCGCGCCAGCGGATGCAGCTGATGGACCTGCTGCGGCGGATGGGCGACGAGGGCCGCACGGTCCTGTTCTCCTCCCACATCCTGGAGGAGGTCGAGCAGCTCGCGTCCCACATCGAGGTCGTAGTCGCCGGCCGGCACGCCGCCTCCGGAGACTTCCGCAAGATCCGCCGCCTGATGACGGACCGCCCCCACCGCTACCTCGTCCGCTCCTCCGACGACCGCGCGCTGGCGGCGGCCCTGATCGCCGACCCGTCCACGGCCGGGATCGAGGTCGACCACGCCGAGGGCGCCCTGCGCATCCAGGCCGTCGACTTCGGCCGGTTCACCGAGCTGCTGCCGCGGGTCGCCCGCGAGCACGGCATCCGGCTGCTGACGGTCTCGCCCTCCGACGAGTCCCTCGAGTCGGTCTTCTCCTACCTCGTAGCGGCCTGAAGGAGCTGGCATCGATGTACAACCCCACGGTTGCCCGGCTCACCTACCGGGCCCTGCTCGGCCGCCGCCGGGCCCTGATCCTCTTCGCGCTGCCCGCCCTGCTCCTGGTCATCGCGGTCGCTGTCAGGCTCCTCAACGGCGCCGACGACACCACCGCGGCGGGCCTCCTCGGCGGCTTCGCGCTGGCCACGATGGTGCCGCTGATCGGCGTGATCGCCGGCACCGGGGCCATCGGCCCCGAGATCGACGACGGCTCGATCGTCTACCTGCTCGCCAAGCCGGTGAAGCGCCCGACGATCATCATGACCAAGCTGACCGTCGCCATCGCCGTGACCATGGTCTTCTCGGCGGTGCCCACCCTGCTCGCCGGCCTGATCCTCAACGGCAACGGCCAGCAGATCGCGGTGGCCTTCACCGTCGCGACCCTGGTCGCCTCGATCGCGTACAGCGCGCTCTTCCTGCTCCTCGGCACGGTCAGCCGCCACGCGGTGGTCTTCGGTCTGGTGTACGCCCTGGTCTGGGAGTCCCTGTTCGGCTCCCTGGTGCCGGGAGCCAAGACGCTCAGCGTCCAGCAGTGGTCGCTGGCCCTGGCCGAGAAGGTCACCGGCCCGGGCATCGTCGACTCCGCCGTCGCCCTGCCCACCGCAGCGGTCCTGCTGGCCGCCGTCACGGTCGTCGCGACCTGGTTCGCCGGCCAGAAGCTGCGCCGCCTCACTCTCGCCGGGGAGGAGTGAGCGGCGGCGGGGGGGGGGGGGGGGGGCCCCCCCCCCGCCCCCCCGCCCCCCGCCGGGCCCCCCCCCCCCCCGCGGCCCCGCCCGGGCCCGCGGGGCGGGGGGGGGTAGGCCCGGCTAGGCAG
>NZ_JBIVZG010000013.1:93936-235094 GCF_044759445.1 Streptomyces sp. NPDC101118
CGGGGGGCCCCCCTTCCGGCGGGGCGCCCCGGGGCCCCCCGCCAACCCGGGGCCCCCCCCCCCCCCCGCGGGGGGGGGGGGGGGGGGGGGGGGGCGGGGGGCGCCCCCCCCCCCCGCCCCCGCGGCCCGGGGAGGTGACCCTCCCCGTCTGCGTACCGGGCGGAGCACAGGGTCCGGAGTGATGATCGGATCATGACGTCTCACTCCGGACCCGAACCGTCCCGGCCCGTGCGGTCCTGGATCCGGTCCTCGCCCGGTACGCACGTATGGCTCGCGGTCATCGCGTTCACCAGCCTCGTCGTGGTGATCGTGCCCGACCGGACCGAGCACTTCCTGCTGCACCGTCACAGCAGCAACATCCACGAGCTGGTCAAGCACCCGGTCGAGGCCCTGGTCGGCAGCGCCTTCTGGATCGAGAACCCCGCCTCACTGCTGCTGTACGCGGTGCTCTTCGAGATCTTCCACGCGAACGTGGAACGCTGGCTCGGCACCCTGCGCTGGCTCGTGATCGTGGCCACCGCCCACGTCGTCGCCACCCTGGTCAGCCAGGACGTGGTGCTGATGGCCATCCGGGACGACCGCGCCCCGCGCAGCATGGCCCACGTGGTCGACATCGGAGTGAGCTACGGACTCGCCGCCGCCGTCGGCGTCCTGACGTACCGGCTGCCCGGCCCCTGGCGCTGGTTCTACCTCGTCGGGGCGGTCGCCTTCTTCGCCGTACCGCTGCTGACCGGCGGCACCTTCACCGACCTCGGCCACGCCATCTCGCTGGCGATCGGCCTGCTGTCCTGGCCGCTCACGCGCAGCCCTGCCCACCCGCACCCGGACATCCTCGCGCGCGAGGACGAGCCCGCCCCCTGACGGGCGCCAGGGGGCCGGTGGGGCCCGGAAATTCGCTGGTACGTACGGGCCGCCGACGGCAGAGTGAAACCCGCGGGGGAACGACCCGGGTCCGGGGCAGCCGCTTCGAGCGCGCCGCAAGGCGCGGGCGGCCCCGGACGCCGGTGAGCGCGTCCGGTCCGGGTCAGGCGGCGCCGAGCAGGCGCTCCAGCACCACCGCGATGCCGTCTTCCTCGTTCGAGGTCGTCACCTCGTCGGCGACGGCCTTGAGCTCGTGGTGCGCGTTGGCCATGGCCACGCCGTGCGCGGCCCAGCCGAACATCGGGACGTCGTTCGGCATGTCGCCGAACGCGATCGTCTGGTCCTTCTTCACACCCAGCCGCCGGGCGGCCAGCGAGAGCCCGGTGGCCTTGGTCAGCCCCAGCGGGAGGATCTCCACCACGCCGGGACCGGCCATCACGATGTCGACCAGCGAGCCCACGACCTGCCGTGCGGCCGTGGCCAGCGCGTCGTCGTCCATGCCGGGGTGCTGGATGTAGAGCTTGTTGAGCGGCGCCGTCCACAGCTGGGCCAGGTCGTCGAGGAACACGTGCGGGAGGGGACCCTCCTGCACGCGGTAGCCCGGACCGACCAGCACCTCGCCGTCGATGCCGTCCCGGCTGGCCGCCAGCGCCACCGGGCCCAGCTCCGCCTCTATCTTGGCGAGCGCCAGCCCGGCGAGCTGCCGGTCGAGCGTCACCGAGGTGAGCAGTTTGTGCGCGCCGGCGTCGTAGACCTGCGCGCCCTGGCCGCACACCGCGAGCCCCTGGTAGCCCAGGTCGTCGAGGATGTGGCGGGTCCAGGGCACCGAGCGTCCGGTCACGACGATGTGCGCCGCGCCCGCCGCGGTGGCCGCGGCGAGCGCCTCGCGCGTCCGCTCCGAGATCGACTCGTCGGCCCGCAGCAGGGTGCCGTCGAGGTCCGTCGCGATCAGCCGGTACGGGAAACTCACTTGGAGATCGGCTCCAGGAACTCGCGGCCGCCGAGGTAGGGGCGGAGGACCTCGGGCACCCGCACCGAGCCGTCGGCCTGCTGGTGGTTCTCCAGCAGCGCGACGATCGTGCGCGGAACGGCGCACAGCGTGCCGTTCAGCGTCGCCAGCGGCTGGATCTTCTTGCCGTCACGGACGCGCACCGACAGGCGGCGGGCCTGGAAGCCGTCGCAGTTCGAGGCGGAGGTCAGCTCGCGGTACTTGCCCTGGGTCGGGATCCACGCCTCGCAGTCGAACTTGCGCGAGGCGGAGGCGCCGAGGTCGCCGGTGGCGACGTCGATGACCTGGAAGGGCAGCTCCAGGGAGTTCAGCCACTGCTTCTCCCAGGCGAGCAGCCGCGCGTGCTCGGCCTCGGCCTCCTCCGGCGCGATGTACGAGAACATCTCGACCTTGTCGAACTGGTGGACGCGGAAGATGCCGCGGGTGTCCTTGCCGTAGGTGCCGGCCTCGCGGCGGAAGCACGGGGAGAAGCCGGCGTAACGCAGCGGCAGCTTCTCGGCGTCGATGATCTCGTCCATGTGGTACGCGGCGAGCGGGACCTCGGAGGTGCCGACCAGGTAGTAGTCGTCCTTCTCCAGGTGGTACACGTTCTCCGCGGCCTGGCCGAGGAAGCCGGTGCCCTCCATCGCGCGCGGGCGGACCAGCGCCGGGGTGAGCATCGGGATGAAGCCGGCCTCGGTCGCCTGGGCGATCGCGGCGTTGACCAGGGCGAGCTCCAGGAGCGCGCCGACGCCGGTCAGGTAGTAGAAGCGGGAGCCGGAGACCTTGGCGCCGCGCTCGACGTCGATGGCGCCCAGCGCCTCGCCCAGCTCCAGGTGGTCCTTCGGCTCGAAGCCCTCGGCGGCGAAGTCGCGGATCGTGCCGTGGGTCTCGAGGACGGTGAAGTCCTCCTCGCCGCCGACGGGCACGTCGGGGTGCACGACGTTGCCGAGCTGGAGGAGCAGTCGCTTGGCGGCCTCGTCGGCCTCGTTCTGCTCGGCCTCGGCGGCCTTGACGTCGGTCTTCAGCTGCTCGGCACGCTTCAGGAGCTCGGCCCGCTCCTCCGGGGAGGCCTTGGGGATGAGCTTGCCCAGCGACTTCTGCTCGTTGCGCAGTTCGTCGAAGCGGACGCCGGAGGACCTGCGGCGCTCGTCGGCGGAGAGCAGTGCGTCGACGAGTTCGACGTCCTCTCCACGGGCGCGCTGCGAGGCGCGGACACGGTCAGGGTCTTCACGGAGCAGCCGGAGGTCAATCACCCCACCAGGCTACCGGCCTGGGCTTCCGCGCCGGACACCGATATCACGCTGCGTGTCGCTATGTCCTAATTGCCGTGAATGGAAAACTGGGGGCGTGTGGCCGGAACCGATCCCTCCGCCGACGTCGATAAAAGGGTGCCCTTTCCTCGAAAAGGGGCGGGACGGGACGCGGGGGTGGCGGCCGCCCGGCTGCCGGACCCCTTGGGAGGAGCGGGCCGCCGGGACCTGGTTGTCCACAGGAATTCACAGGAAGGGTGCGTTATCCACAGGCTGTGGGGGTGGGCTGTGGATGTGAATTGCGATCTTTCTCCAGCGCTTCGCGAGCCGAAGGAATCTCGGCTCAAACCCCCATCACACACTCATTCGGGTGGGAATGGCTCGCCCCAAAGAGTTGATCAATGGTGCGAGGGTGACGGCGTTCATCTCCCGGGAGCCGGGACGCCACCCGGCTCCGTCGGCCGATTTGTCGACGATGTCGCGCTCGGATGTCGACTTGTCCCCAGGTCGAGAAGCTTCCCTGTGGATAACTCTGTGGACAATCCTGTGGGTGGGGACGGCGCCGCCGGACCGGTCAGGCGCGGCCGTCGAGGCAGCGAGTCAGCCAGTCCGAGGCGGCCGTGAAGTCACCGTCCGAAGTCCCGGGCCGCGGCGCGCGCACGTCGGCCGCCGAGACGCCCGCCCGTGGGTACGACCCCAGGAAGCGGACGTTCGGGCAGATCCGCTTGAGGCCCATCAGCGCCTCGCCGACCCGGCGGTCCGAGATGTGGCCCTCGGCGTCCACCGCGAAGCAGTAGTTGCCGATGCCCTCGCCCGTCGGCCGGGACTGGATCAGCATCAGGTTCACCCCGCGCACCGCGAACTCCTGGAGCAGTTCCAGCAGGGCGCCCGGGTGGTCGTCGCCGAGCCAGATGACCACGGAGGTCTTGTCGGCACCGGTCGGCGCCGAGGGCCGGGCCGGCCGTCCCACCAGGACGAACCGGGTCTCGGCGTTCTCGGCGTCGTGGATCTCGGTGACCAGTGGCTCCAGGCCGTACGTCGCCGCCGCGAACTCGCCCGCGAAGGCCGCGTCGTACCGGCCCTCCTGCACCAGCCGCGCGCCGTCCGCGTTGGAGGCGGCCGACTCCCAGACGGCGTCCGGCAGGTTGGCCCGCAGCCAGTTGCGGACCTGCGGCTGCGCCACCGGGTGCCCGGTGACCGTCTTGATCTCGGACAGCTTCGTGCCCGGCCGGACGAGCAGCGCGAACGCGATCCGCAGCCGCACCTCGCGGTAGATCATCAGCGGCTCGCCGGCGGCCAGCTCGTCGAGGGTCGCCGTCACCCCGCCCTCGACCGAGTTCTCGATCGGGACGAGCGCCGCGGCAGCCTCGCCGTTGCGCACCGCGTCGAGCGCGGCGGGCACCGACACCATGGGGACGAGCTCCCGGGTGGCGGCTTCGGGCAGCGTGCGGAGGGCGGCTTCCGTGAAGGTGCCCTCGGGACCGAGATACGTGAAGCGGGTGGCCGACATGCGATCAGCCTAGTGCTCCCCGTGACCGGCGGCCGGAGCCGTTCACGCTTCGAGAAGCCGCTGGCCCACGTACTCACCGGGCTTCGGGCCGCCCGGTACCGCGTACAGTCCGCTGGCCTCGTGCCGGACGAACGCCGACAGGGCGTCCCCCCGGTCCAGCTTCCGCTGCACCGGCACGAAGCCGCGCAGCGGGTCGGCCTGCCAGCAGATGAACAGCAGGCCCGCGTCCGGGGCACCGTCGGCCCCGATCCCGTCGTGGTACGAGAAGGGCCGGCGCAGCATCGCCGCGCCGCCGTTCTGCTCCGGCGCCGAGATCCGTGCGTGGGCGTTCGACGGGATCACGGGCTTCCCGTCGGCGCCGATCCGGTCCAGCTCCATCTCGGTGGTCTCCGTGCCGCCGGTCAGCGGCGCGCCGTCGGCCTTCTTCCGGCCGATGACCTGCTCCTGCTTCGCCAGGGACAGCTTCTCCCAGTCGTCGAGCAGCATCCGGATCCGCCGGACCACGGAGTACGAACCGCCCGCCATCCACGCGTGCTCGGCCGGCCCCGGACCGGCGGCCGGCACGAAGACCCGGCGGTCGAAGTCCGGCTCGGAGGGCTTCGGGTTGCCCGTGCCGTCGATCTGTCCCATCAGGTTGCGGGCCGTCATCGGCCTGCCCGTGGCACCGGGGGAGCGGTTGAAGCCGTTCATCTGCCACCGGACCGAGGCCGCGTCCCCGGCGTCCTTCTGGATCGCGCGCAGCGCGTGGAAGGCCACCAGGCCGTCGTTCGAGCCGATCTGCACCCAGAGGTCGCCGTTGCTGCGGCGCGGGTCGAGCTGGTCGGAGGAGAACTCCGGCAGCGGGTCGAGCGCCGTCGGCCGCCGTGCGGCCAGGCCCGTGCGGTCGAAGAAGGTGCGGCCGAAGCCGAAGGTGACCGACAGCGAGCTGGGGCCGGCGTCCAGCGCGATCCCGGTGTCCCCGGAACCGGCCGGGGCCCCGGCCATCAGCAGCCGTGCCGTCTCCGACCAGCGGCGCAGCAGCGCGGCCGCCTCCTTCCGGCCCGCCCCCGGCTTCAGGTCGAAGGCCAGTACGTGCCCCTTCGCCTGCATCGGGGTGGTGATCCCCGCCTGGTGGTCCCCGTGGAAGGGGACCTCGGTCGCGCCCAGCGAGGCCAGGGCCCCGGCCGCGCCGCCGCCCGTGCCCTCGCCGTCCGCGAGCGCGGAGGCGCCCAGCGCCCCGCCCGCCGCGCCCAGCGCGAGCCCGGCGGCTCCCGCGGCACCGACGGTGCCGAGCAGCCGCCGCCTGGAGATCTCGATGTCGGTCACGCTGGTCAGCCGATCTTCACTGTCTTCTGCACGGTCACTTGGTCGATGTCGGAGGTGCGCACGGTCACGTCGATGCGCCACGTCCCGGCGAGCGGGAGCTGGACCCCGGAGGCGGTCCAGTGTCCGGTGCTCGCGTGGTCGGGGACCAGGGGCAGCGGGCCGATGTCCTTGGCGGGCAGCGTGAACGCCACCTTCACCTCGGGCGCGTCCAGCGGCTTGCCGTTCGTCCGGGCCAGCCACAGGTGCAGGGTGTTGGACCCGGTGCGGCCCGGGTCGAGCTCCAGCCGCGCCGACCCCTGGCCGTCCTCGCCGCCCGTGTCGAACGGGAGGGTGACCTTGATGGGCCGGTTGGGCACGGCCGTGGAGTTGGTGGCCGTGCTCCGCCCGGCCTCCTGCTCCGCGGCCCGGCCGGGCTCGGTGCTGGTCAGCACGGTGGTGACGGCCAGCAGGACCACGGCCACCCCGGCCTCGGTCAGGACCGAGCGCCGCAGCCCCGCCCGTCCGGGGTCCGCGTCGCGGACCTTCTTCTCCCGGGCGGTGGCCAGGGCCGCCCGCTGACGGGCGAGCTGCGCGGCACGCTTCGGGTCCTCGGGCACGGTCACCGGCTCGGGCTCGGGCTGGGACCCGGAGAGGGGCACCGCCTCCGCCTCGGGTCGTGTTTCACGTGAAACATCCCCCTGGTCCGCGACCAGGCCCTGCTCGCCCGCGGCCGGGCCCTCGCCCAGCCGTGCCGTCCACTTCCGGGACAGGTAGGCCACGCCCACCAGGACCGCGACCAGCCCGACCTTCACCAGGAGGAGCTGCCCGTACGTCGTCCCGGTCAGGGCCGACCAGCTGCCGAGCTGCCGCCAGGACTGGTAGACGCCCGTCGCGGCCAGTACGGCCACGCTGACGAACGCCACCCGGGAGAACCGCTGCACGGCGGCCCGCTCGATGCCCGGCACCCGGTACAGGGCCACCAGCAGCGCGACCAGACCGCCCAGCCAGGCGGCGACGGCCAGCAGGTGGACGATGTCCACCGGCATCGCGATGCCGGGCTGCACGCCCGTCGAGGCGTGCTCGGACAGCGCCCAGGTGGCCGCGATGCCGCCGGCCACCACCGCGCCGCCGACGCCGAGACCGAAGGTGAGGTCGCCGGTCTCCTTGCGGAGCTGCTCCTCCGTCTCGGCGTCCGCCGCCGCTTCCTGGGCCGCCTGCCGGCGCGCGTACGCCCCGAAGAGCACGGCCAGGAAGAGCGCAGCGGCACCGAGCAGCAGCAGCCGCGACACCAGGGAGGCGCCGGTCTTGGTCTCCAGCACCGCCTTCAGCCCGGAGAGGTCGAAGGCGTCGGCGAACTTCCCCGATCCCGTGTACGGATGACGCAGCGCCAGCATCGCGAGCGTCGCCGCGGTCAGCGTCACCCACCCGTGCAGCACCACCCGCTGGACCGGCCGCACCCCTGCCCCACGGCGCCAGCACAGCAGCACGAAGGCCGCGCCGCCGACCAGCAGCACGAAGCCCGCGTAGGCGGCGTAGCGCGCGACGCCGTAGGCGAAGCCCACCGGACCGCCGCCCGCCTCCTGCTCCGGCAGGGACACCGTGGTGGTGGAGGGTGCGCCGACGGAGAAGGTGAACGCACCGGAGATCGGGTGGCTGTCGGCGGACACGGCCTGCCAGGCCACCGTGTACGTGCCGTTGGGCAGGCCGGCGTGCAGCTGGACCCCGTACCTGACGGTGGTTCCGTCGCACAGGTCCCGCTGTTCACCGGTGTCGACCCGCTTGCCGCTCGGATCCATGACCCGGATCGAGTCCTCGCCCATCGCCACCTGCTCCGAGAAGGAGAGCGTGACCTGGGCGGGGGCCGTGGCGACCACCGACCCGTCCTTGGGATCGCTCGCGGTCAGCGCGGCGTGCGCCACGGCCGGCGCGGCGGTGGCGGACAGCGAGCCCAGCAGGGCCGCGACGACCAGCAGCAGCCGGAGGAGCTGCCGTGGGCGCAGTGGCTGCCGGAGCACCGGCTGCCCGGGCGGCCGGGGCCTGAGCGATCGGGCGGGGGCGGGGGCGGTGGCCGTCATGGCGTGTCAGTCCCTCGGTCCGTCAGTGGTGCTTCGGGTTGTAGGTCCGTTCCTTCACGTCCAGCTCGACCTTGACCGGGTCCGCCTTCTCGAAGTGCAGTTCGACCGCGACCTTGTCGCCGACCTTCGGCTTGCTCTTGAGGCCCATGAACATCATGTGGCTGCCGCCGCGCTCCAGCCGGAGCTCGCCGTTGGCCGGCACGTCCATCGACCGGACCTGCTGCATCTTCTGGTTCTTGGTCTCGTGGATCTGTACGTCGTCCGAGAGCGTGCTGGTCACCGAGGTGAGCTTGTCGGCGGTGTCCGAGCCGTTCTTGACGACCAGGAAGCCGCCCGCCATGTCGCCGTTGACCGGCTCCGGCATGAAGGCCCCGCTGACGCTCAGGGCCGGCTTGCCGTCCGAGCCCCCGGCCGGGGAGTCCTCGGCGGCACAGCCGGCTATCGCGAAGGACGCGGTCAGGGCGGTGGCGGCGAGGAGGGCGGTGCGGAGGGTGGTGCGGCGGTTCACGGGTTCTCTCCCTTGATGAGCTTCGGCAGGTCCTGGGTGTAGTCCTCGGCGGTGGTGTCCTCGCCGTACAGGACGTACCCCTCGTCGGACTTCGGGGAGAACGCGATGACCTGGGCCCCGTGCATGGAGACGACGCTGCCGTCCTTCTCCTTCTTCGGGGGGTCGATGCCGATGCCGATGCTGCGGGCGCCGGCCTGGATCTTGTTGAAGTCGCCGGTCAGCCCGATGAAGGCCGGGTCCTGGGCCTTGAGCCACTTGCCCAGCGAGTCGGGGGTGTCCCGCTCCGGGTCCGTGGTGACGAAGACGACCTGGAGCTTGTCCTGGTCGGCCTTCGGGAGGGCCTTCCTGGCGATGGCGATGTTGCTCATCGTCAGCGGGCAGACGTCCGGGCAGTTGGTGTAGCCGAAGTAGATCAGCGTCGGCTTGCCCTTGGTCTGCTCGCGCAGGCTGTACTGCTTGCCGTGCGTGTCCGTGAGCACCAGGTCGGGCTTCTCGAAGGGCCGGTCGAGGACGGTGGCGGCCTTGGTCTTCGCCGAGGCGCTCACCTCCGCGACGGGAGAGCCCTTGTCGGAGTCGCTGCCGCAGGCGGACAGCGTGAGCGCGGCCGCAACCGCGAGAGCGGCGGCCGTCACACGTGTGGTGTGCATGGGGGAGTCGTCCCTGTGGATCGGGGTTGGAAGTGCTTGCGGTGCGACGGCCCGTACGGGCGTACCGGCGGCCGCACCGGGATCAGGAGGTGCGGCGGCGCGACAGCACGCCGAACGCCACGCCCGCGGCGCCGACGAGGATGCCGGCGATGCCCAGCGCGCGGGCCGTGGTGTCGGAGGAGCCCGACGCGCTCGCGTGCTCGTCGCCGTGGGCGCCGTCCTTCCCGTCCTTCGCGTCGGTCTGCTTGGCGTCGTCCTTGCCGCCCGACGCGCCGCCGTGGTGGCCCTCGCCGGTGGGCTCGGTCAGCTTGAGGACCGGAGCCGGGTTCTGCGGCTCGTCCGCGCCGTCCTTGGGCTCCTCGATCCAGCGGACGACCTCGTTGTTGTCGTACGTCTGGATCGCCTTGAAGACCATCCGGTCGGCGTCCTCGGGCAGCTGGCCCACGGAGAGCGGGAACTGCTGGAAGCGGCCCGGGGCGATCTTGCCGCCGGTCCAGGTGACCTTGGTGACGGCCTCGGTGATCTGCTTGCCGTGGATGGTCAGCGGCTTCGCCAGCTTGCTCTTGGTGACCTCGACCTGCCAGCCCGGCACGTCCTGCGGCATCACGGACGCGAGCGGGTGGTCGGCGGGGAAGGTGACCTCGAGCTTGTTGGTCGAGGCGTTGTCGCGCTCGTTCGGGACCTTGAAGTTGATCGTGGCGTAGCCGCCCTTCTCGGCCTGCCCGGGCTGCACGCTGACGTGCGCGAAGGCGGTTCCGGAGAGCAGCAGGACGGAACCGGCGGCGAGGGCGGCGACGAAGGAGACGCGAGAGGTCTTCATGGCAGAAAGCTCCACTGGCAGTGGGAACGGTGGACTGCGCGCGGGTGCGCGCGGACGCCGCGGCACCACCGCTCCCGGGTGGATCGTCCCGGGGAGCCGGGTACCGCGTCAGGCTGCGAGTGCGTACGCCGCGGGCGGCCCGCGCCTGATCACCGTGTGCTGGAGCGCCTCCCGCCCCACCGGGACCCGCCGCGCCTCCTCGCCGCGCGGCAGCTCCGCCGTACGGACCTCCGCGCCGGGCAGTCCCCGGCGCAGCGCGCGTACGAAGGCCAGCGCCGCCCGCAGGGACCGCACGGACCCCGCCTCGGCCGACAGCCGGACCAGCCGCAGCAGCGCCGCGTCCCCGCGCCCGAGCAGCCAGCCGGCGGCGAGCGCGGCCAGCAGGTGCCCGAGCAGCATCGGCAGCGAGAACAGTCCGGTGTCCGGGGCCAGTACCGGCGCGACGGCCTCCGCCGCCCCGCCTGCGTGGGTGTGGAGGTGGCCGCCGGCCGTCGCGGGGTCGATGCCCGCGACGAGCAGGACCTGCCTGGCCTCGGCCGGGCTCAGCGGGACGGTGTTGCCCCCGCAGACCAGCCGCGCGGCGAGGGCCGCGAGCGACTCGTCGGGGGAGGGCACCGGCTGCGGGACGGCCCTGTGCTGGCCGAGGCCGAAGAGTGCGTGGAGTGCCAGCTGTCCGCCGGCCAGCGCGCCGGCGATCCCGGGCAGCGAGCGCCGCCGTCCCGCCAGCGGGGCCGCGCAGGCGAACACCGCGAGGAACCCCGCGCAGAGCGCCCACAGCGGGACGGTCGCGCAGGAGGCCAGCGCGTGTCCCGCGCCGGACAGCACGACACAGACCGCGGTGAACACCGCGGCCCTCAGGAGCCGGAGACCGGTTCCGGTGCGCGTCGTGCGGGGGTGAGGCATGGCCGGGCCATCATCGCACTGCGCCCCGGCCCTCCATACGGCAGGTCCGGAAGGTCCCGTTGGTGCGTGCTCGTCGCTTCCCCCTCCTGGCCCACATACACCGCCGTGAAGGGGACGCGCATCGGCCGAACGGGCGCTCCGGCGTCGCTCAGGGGCTTATCGCGTGCCGTGTGCGGCAATAGGTAACGGTATGTCGAGCCGCGGCCAGGAGGCTGGAGCATGAGCATCTGGTGGTCCCTGCATCTGCGCCGCGAGGCTGCCAGCGTTCCCCTCGCCAGACGGCTGCTCCTGGGGACCATGGAGACCGCCGGAGTGGACCCCGACATCTCCTACGACCTGTCCGTGGCACTCACCGAGGCCTGTGCCAACGCGGTCGAGCACGGCGGCCTCATCGGTGCCGCGCCGGACACCGGGGCGTACCGCGTCACCGCGTACCTCGACGGCGACACCTGCCGCATCGAAGTCACCGACTCCGGCCCGGGCTTCCCCGAGCACCTGGGGACGCCGCGCAGGTCCGCGCTCGCCGAGAGCGGGCGGGGCCTGTGCCTGATCGAGCAGCTGGCGGACCACGTGCGGTTCCGGAACCGGCCGGGCCAGGGTGCGGTGGTCAGCTTCGACAAGATCCTCAAGTGGCGGGAAGGCGCGCTGCTGAAGGCCTCCTGAGCCGCGGACGACGGTGGGCGAGGACCGCGTACGGTCCTCGCCCACCGTCATGTCCGGGTGTCACCGGAGCGGACCGGCCGCTCCCGGCCGGCCCTCCGGGGTCAGCCCTTCAGGCGGGCCATCCAGGCCTCGACCTCGTCGGCCTGGCGCGGCAGGCCGGCGGACATGTTCCGGTTGCCGTCCTCGGTGACCAGGATGTCGTCCTCGATCCGGACGCCGATGCCGCGGTACTCCTCCGGCACGGTCAGGTCGTCGGCCTGGAAGTACAGGCCCGGCTCGACGGTCAGGCACATGCCCGGCTCCAGCGTGCCGTCGACGTACGCCTCGGTGCGCGCGGCGGCGCAGTCGTGGACGTCCATGCCGAGCATGTGGCCGGTGCCGTGCAGGGTCCAGCGGCGCTGCAGGCCCAGCTCCAGGACGCGCTCGACCGGGCCCTCCAGCAGGCCCCACTCGACGAGCTTCTCGGCGAGCACGTGCTGCGAGGCGTCGTGGAAGTCGCGGAACTTGGCGCCCGGCTTCACGGCCGCGATGCCGGCCTCCTGGGACTCGTACACCGCGTCGTAGATCTTGCGCTGGATCTCGCTGTACGTGCCGTTGATCGGCAGGGTGCGGGTGACGTCGGCGGTGTAGAGGCTGTGCGTCTCCACACCGGCGTCGAGCAGCAGCAGGTCGCCGGAGCGGACCGCGCCGTCGTTGCGGACCCAGTGCAGCGTGCAGGCGTGGGCGCCGGCGGCGCAGATGGAGCCGTAGCCGACGTCGTTGCCCTCGACGCGGGCGCGCAGGAAGAAGGTGCCCTCGATGTAGCGCTCGCTGGTGGCCTCGGCCTTGTCGAGGACCTTCACGACGTCCTCGAAGCCGCGGACGGTGGAGTCGACGGCCTTCTGCAGCTCGCCGATCTCGAACTCGTCCTTCACGGCGCGGGCCTCGGAGAGGTAGACGCGCAGCTCCTCGTCGCGCTCGGCGGTGACCTTGTCGGTCAGCGCCTCCTCGATCACGGCGTCGTGGCCGCGGACGTTGCGGACCGGGCCGGTGGCCTCGCGCAGCTCGTCGGCGACGTTGCGCACGTCCTTCACCGGGATGCCCAGCAGCTGCTCGGCCTCGGTCAGGGAGTGTCGGCGGCCGACCCACAGCTCGCCCTGGCCGGACAGCCAGAACTCGCCGTTCTCGCGGTCCGAGCGCGGCAGCAGGTAGACCGTCGCGGTGTGGCCGTCGGTGGTGGGCTCCAGGACGAGCACGCCGTTCTCGGTCTGGTCACCGGTCAGGTACGCGTACTCGGTCGAGGCACGGAACGGGTACTCGGTGTCGTTGGAGCGCGTCTTCAGCCGGCCCGCGGAGACGACCAGGCGCTCGCCCGGGAAGCGTGCGGACAGGGCGGCGCGGCGGGCGGCGGTGTGCTGCGCCTGCGCGATCGGCTCCAGGCCGTGCAGCTCGGTGTCGGCCCAGCCGGTGCGCATGCTCTCGGCCAGCTCGTCGGAGACGCCCGGGTACAGACCGTTCTTCCGCTGCTTGTGCTTCTTCGGCTGCTCTTCTTCCGGGGTCTCCGGGGTGAGCGAGAGCTCTTCCGACACGGTCCGCCTCCTCTTGGTACGACACTGAACCCCGTCCATCGTACGGTCGTGCGGAAGGGGTCCCAGGGCCTTAGGACCCATTACCAAGATCGTCGGATGCCGGGGCGGGCCGGGTCAGTCGAAACGGGCCGCCAGCAGCACGATGTCCTCCGCCGAATCGGCCTCGTCGCGGCCCTCGGGCAGCACCGTGCGCAGCACGTGGTCGCAGATCCCCGCCGGGTCGTCCCGGACGGTCCGCGGGACGCTCGCGGCGGCCGCGTGGAGCCGCGCGAAGGCCCGGTCCATGGAGTCGCCGGTGCGGTGCAGCAGCCCGTCGGTGTACAGCAGCACCGTTTCTCCGGGTCCGGGTTCGATCTCCACGCTGGGGGCCTCCCAGCAGGAGAGCATCCCGAGCGGGGCCGAGAGCGAGGTCTCCACGTACTCCGTGCGGCGCTCGCCGATCAGCAGCGGCGGGGTGTGCCCGGCGCCGGCCAGCACGATCTTGCGGCGCGCCGGCTCGCAGTACGCGAACAGCGCGGTGGCGGACCGCGCGGGCTCGGTGAGCCGCAGCAGCAGTTCCAGGTCGGACAGCACCGCGACCGGGTCCTCGCCCTCCATCACGGCGTACGCGCGGAGGGAGGCCCGCAGTCGGCCCATGGCGGCGATGGCGCTGGGCCCCGAGCCGGTGACGGAGCCGACGGCCAGACCGAGGGCGCCCTCGGGCAGCGGCAGCGCGTCGTACCAGTCGCCGCCGCCCCGCGGGCCGGTGCGGTGGCGGGCGGCCAGCCGGACGCCGGATACCCGGGGCAGGCGGCTGGGCAGCAGTTCCTCGGCGATGGTGCGCACCTGGGTGCGGGCCCGCTCCACCTCGACGACGCGGGCCAGGTGCTCGCCCGCGTAGCGGACGTACAGCTCGATCAGGTGGCGCTGGCGCTCGCTGGGCTCGGCGTGCTCGTCGTACAGCCAGACGGCGGCGCCGAGCCGGCCCATGGCCTGCGTGGCGAGGGGGAGGGCGTAGCTGGCGGCGTAGCCGAGGCGGGCCGCGACCTCGCGGAGGCGGGGGTCGACGGGGACGGAGTGGCCGCCCTGGCCGGCGGTGGCGTCCGGGTCGGGCAGCTGCTCGGTGCCGCCCTGCGCGTCCGGCAGGCCGTCGAGGATGCGGCCGTACGAGGTGGCGCTCCGCGGCACGGTCTCGATGTGCCCGAGGTCCGCGTGACCGAGTCCGAGGCCGATGGTGCTGGCCGGACCGAGGCCGTCCGAGGGTTCGAGGACGACGAGTCCGCGGCGGGCGCCCACCAGTGCGGCGCCTGCGCGCAGCAGTTCCTGGAGGGATTCCTCGAGGTCAGCGGCGCGGGTGAGGCGCTCGGTGAGCTCGTGGAGCGTGGTGAGGTCCGAGACCCAGCCGGCCAGGCGGTCCTGGATGACGGTCCCAGGGGCCGGTGCGGCGGGCGCGGGGGGCGTCGCGCGGGCGGGCGAGGGCGCGACAGTGTGCGGGGGTGCCGGAACCGCTGGATCGATTCCAGCCACTTTCGGCAGGTGCGGGATGCTCATGGCAGCCGCCTTTCCACCTGGTGCGATTCGCCATAAAACATCGCGACCCCCAGATCCCTCTGCGCCGCCGTCAATGGATCCACATCTACACGCAGATGTGGATCGATGTCCAGCATTGCCCAGGTGGGAATCCTGGTGTCCGTGGGACGACAACTCGCCGTACACGTAAGGCTCAAAGTTGGCTGAAAAATGCCCGGAGCGGACGTCTTTTGCGGTCGACTGAACTGGTTCAGCAGAGCGTCATATCGTGCGTGATGGGTACGTAATCGGTGATGGCCAGGGTCAGTTGGGCGGACCCGTGGAACCAGGCGGCGCGAGTCGCGCGTCGGCCACACCTGGGGGCTCCCCGGCGGTTTGCCGGGGGAGTTGCCGGCCCCGTAAGCCAGTAAGAACTGCACGAACCGCGTAAACCTCATCAAAGCGGACAGTGACGCGAAACGTGTACGTGTGGTGAAACACCGGATACATGGTGTGATGTGGCCCTCGACGTTCAACGGAAAGGAACGAGCGCTCATGCGCGAGATCCTCGGAAGGCGTCTCCAGCGGCTTCGGCTCTCCCGGCGCGGCGGATCCCCCGCCCTCCTCGGCGCGGCGCTGACCTGCGCGACCGAATGGCAGTGGCCGGTGATCCCCGGCGTCGGCCAGGCCCGCGCCGCCGACGGCCGCCCGGCCGATGACGCGCGGTGCGCCTGCCCCGACCCCGACTGCGTGGTGCCCGGAGCGCATCCCTACGACCCCGGCCTGCTGGCCGCCACGACCGACGCCCGCATGGTGCGCTGGTGGTGGACGAACCGCCCGACCGCCCCGGTGATCCTCGCGACCGGCGGCACCGCGCCCTGCGCCGTCAGCCTCCCCGTCGCCGCCGGCGCCCAGGCGCTGGCGCGGCTCGACCGGATGGGCATGCGGCTGGGGCCGGTCGTGGCGACGCCCACCCGGATGGCGCTGCTCGTGGCCCCGTACTCGATGGAGACGCTCGGCGAGCTGCTGTACGCGAAGGACTGCGTGCCGGCCTCCCTGCGGTTCCACGGTGAGGGCGGCTACCTCCTGCTGCCGCCCTCGGAGGCGGCCGGCGGCCGGGTGCGCTGGGAGCGCGCTCCGCTGGCCGGCTCGGCGCGGCCCTGGCTGCCGGACGTCGAGGCCGTGGTCGACGCGCTCGTCGAGGCGAGCAGCGGGGCGCCGGGCGGCGGCAGCCGGCTCGCGTACTGAGCCGCGCACCGGGTCGGGCGCCGGGCCACCCGGGTGCTGTGCCTGTGCCTGTGCCTGCGTCCCGCGTCCTGGTGCGCGCGTGCCGTCACTCGAACGGGTGTGAGCGGGGCGCCGTTCCAGGGCAATTGGGCGCGCGGCCGGCCGGCGTCCGTTCCCGCATCGCTATGTTCGCCGGATGAACCTCCGCTTGACCGGCATCGGCGTCGGTGTGCTGATCGCCCTGGCGCTGCCGCTCGCCGCGGCGACGGCAGGGCCGCTGTCCGACGAGGGGCGGGGCGGGCTCCTCACCTCGCTCGGGCTGCGCGACGACGAGCGCGGGGGCGGGGCCCGGGCGGACGGTGCCCGGCCGGAGCCGAAGGCCCCCGAGACCGACACCCGGTGCGGACCGGAACTCTCCTCCCCCGAGGGCGTGGAGGCCCAGACCTGCGTGCTGGGCGAGGCGGGCCGGGTCTGGGCGCGAACGTACTACCGCAACGCGACGGGGCACCCGCTGGACGCCGTACTCACGCTGATGGGTCCGGTCGGGCGGACCGTGCAGATCCGCTGCCCGCTCACCGCGGGGGACGAACCGGGGACCTGCGAGACGCCCAAGGAGGCTCCGGCCGGGACGGCGCAGGCGCGCGGGCGGGGGCTGGAGGAGTACTCGGCGGTGGCGGAATTTGCCGTACCGGATGTGAACGGCCCGCTGTTGCTCCGGGCCGGCAGCAACTCGGAACCCGTGACCGAGCGTTGAAATGGAAGGGCCCGGTCGCTGGCGACGGGGGATGCACCAGCGACCGGGCTACAAGAACGGTAACAAGAGATCGCGTGTTCGCAAATTCGATCTCGGATATTCGGACACCGATTTGCCGACCATTAGCGGGAGTTGTGACCCGAGTCACCAAACCGGCTGGTCGGACTGCTGACGCCCGCTGATCAGCTGAGCGTCACCTGGCGGTTGGTGAGTCCGCCGCGCGCCCGGCGCTCCTCGGGAGTCAGCGGGGCGTCCGTGGCCAGGGCGTTCGCCAGCCGCTCCGCGAACTCGGCCGCCGGCTTCTCGACGTCCGCCGCAGTGACCCCGGTGGGCAGGTCCCACACCGGCACCATCAGGCCGTGGGCCCGGAAGGAGCCGACCAGGCGGGTGCCCTCGCCGATCGAGGTCTCGCCCGCCGCGTGCAGTCGCGCCAGCGCGTCCAGCAGCTTCTCCTCGGCGTGCGGCATGACCCAGCGGAGGTGGTTCTTCTCCGGCGTCTCGCACCAGTAGGCGGCGTCCACGCCGGTCAGCTTGACGGTGGGGATGGCGGCGGCGTTGGCGCGTTCCAGCGAGGCGGCGACCTCAGGAGAGGCGTTCGTGGCGTTCTCCGTGTCCGGAATCCAGAATTCGAATCCGGTGTGCACAACCGGCTCGAAAACGCCCTCGGGGTCGAGGAGATCCTGAAGTCGGGGCCCCTCGGCGGGCACGCGCCGGGGAGAAACCGGATTACCCGGTTCCGTGGCGAGAGCGCGCTCCAGGGTGTCGGCGAGATCCCGTCCGAGGTCACCCGAAGACGTGTCGTTCTGCAAACCGAGCAGCACCGAACCGTCCTCGCGGCGCAGCGCGGGCCACGCCATCGGCAGTACCGTCGCCAGCGTCACCGACGGCACGCCCTCGGGCAGCCCGCCCTTGAGGGAGAGCGGCACGGTCGCGGCCGGCACCAGCTCGCGCAGCGCGACCCAGTCGCACTCGCCCGGCAGTCCCTCGAACGGGCGCTGGACGAGCTCGGTCACGGCGTGTGCCGCGGCCCGCCCGTGACAGGCCTTGTAGCGGCGGCCGGAGCCGCACGGGCAGGGCTCCCGGGCGCCCACCACGGGGATCTCGCCATCCGTGAGCTGCGGCTTTCCGGCCGTGGACTGGGGTCCCTTGGTCTGCGGGCGCTTCTTGGCCATCGTGGGTGTCTCCCGGTTGTGGCGTCGTGCTGAGGCTCTGTCGGCGCGAGCCTAGCCGTTCGTGCCGGGATCTCCGGGATGGCTGGAAGCGGAACGCGTGCCTCGGGTCCGGTCCCGTACCGGGTCCGTCGTCAGCCGTCCCGGGTCAGCGGACAGGACTCCAGATCTTCCAGGGCCGCGATGGCCGATATGAAGTCCAGCGCCGGCGCGGTGACGCGCGTAGCGAAATCCTCGTGACGGTGTCCTGCCGCGACGGTCACCCACACCGTGACCTCGCCCGCCGCACCGTCGCGCACGCCCCAGTCCTGGGCGAGCGCACTGATGATGTTCAGCCCGCGGCCGCCGCGCGCGGTGACCGAGGGCGTCGAGGGAACGGGCCGGGTGGGACCGCCCCCGTCCGTGACCTCGACCGTCAGACGGCCCCGGCCGTCGACCCGCCAAGCGGCCCTTACGTCGCCGTCTCCGACCTCGCCCGAGCCCAGCGGCCTGCCGTGCCGGCAGGCGTTGCTGAGCAGTTCGGAAAGGATCAGGACTGCATCGTCGACGACCGATTCGGACACCCCGCTGAGGCGCAGCTGTGCGCGCATCCGGTGTCTCGCCTCTCCCACGCCCGCAGGACCATGGGGTACGGCCATGCTCGACGACGTGGGCACTTCCTGTGCCACCACCAACGCCACCCCCGGAACCTCCTTAGCCCCACGCCATGGTCTGGATGCCCCAATGGCCTGGACCGGAAACCGCGCAGGCGGAGGCCTCTGACGCATTCATGACGACCGAATGCGGAGCGGATGCGCCGGGGCACACCCCGTCACGGAAGTGGGGGGTGCAACCCATGTGATTAGCGCCCGAGTTGGGACAGAACCCGCCCGGGGCGATTCGTAATGATCGCTTCTACACCCAGATCAGCGCAGAGCTGAACGTCTTCCGGCTCGTTCACGGTCCAGACGTGCACCGAGTGGCCCTGTGCCTGGAGCCGCTTCACGAACCCGGGGTGGTTCCGCACGATCCGCATGCCCGGGCCGGCGATCCGTACACCCGCGGGCAGCCGGCCGTCGCGCATGCGCGGCGAGATGAACTGCATCAGGTACACGGTGGGGATGGTCGGTGCCGCCGCCCGCACGCGGTGCAGGGAGCGGGCCGAGAAGCTCATGATCCGGACCGGCGAGTGGCCGCCGGCCGGGGGCGCGTCCAGGCCGAACCGCTTGAGCAGGAAGAGCAGCCGCTCCTCCACCTGACCGGCCCAGCGCGTCGGGTGCTTGGTCTCGATCGCCAGGTCCACCGGCCGCCCCGCGTCCGCGACCAGCTCCAGCAGCCGCTCCAGGGTGAGCACCGACGTGCGCTCCGGGTCGGGCTCCCCCGCCTCCTCGGCGTCCCAGTCCGGCGACTCCTCACGGTCCTTCCACGACCCGAAGTCGAGCGCGGCGAGATCCGCGAGCTCCAGCGCGGAGACCGCTCCGCGGCCGTTCGAGGTGCGGTTGACGCGGCGGTCGTGGACCAGCACGAGGTGGCCGTCCGCGGTCAGCCGCACGTCGCATTCCAGGGCGTCGGCACCCTGCTCGACGGCCATGCGGTACGCGGCCAGCGTGTGCTCGGGAGCCTCCTCCGAGGCGCCGCGGTGGGCGACGACCTGGATGGGCCGCGTGTCGGTCGGGTGCGGTGCGTGGGTCACCGCGTCATGGTGCCATCAGAGGGGGGTGCGGCGCGGCCCCGGACGGGGGACGGTGCCGGAAATGCCGGAGATAAAGATCGGCGTCGGATGCACAGGTCCGGCTTACAGTGCTCTGACAGACCATGGGAAAAGCTTTGCCCGGGAACGTGCGCAGCCTGACCGTACCCGACAGACCGTGTTTGACGAGGAGAGAGCCGTGAGCACCGAGAACGAGGGCAACGCGGCCCAGCAGCCCCCCGCGGCCCCGTCCGCACCCCCCGTGCCGGCCGCTCCTGCCCCCGAGCCGGCACCGGAGGCTCCGACGCAGCAGCTGCCGCCCAGCCCGGCACCGGAGGCTCCGACCCAGCAGATGGCACCCACCCCGGCGGCGACCCAGCAGATGCCGCCCACCCCGCCCACCCCCGTCGCGCCGGGCGCCCCCGCGGCGCACGCTGCTCCGGCCGCCCACAATGCCGCGGGCTGGCCGCCGCCTCCCCCGGCCGTGCCGGCGTACGGCGCCGGAGGCGCGGGCGGCGGAGCCCCCGTCTGGGGCGTCCACCCGGCCCCCGCCCCCAAGCCCAAGGGCCGCGGCGGCCTGGTCGCGGCGGTGCTGGCTGCGGCCCTGCTCGCGGGCGGCATCGGCGGCGGCATCGGCTACTGGGCAGCCGAGCGCAACGACGGGGAGATCACCTCCACCACCATCGCGGCCGGCGAGACCCCCAAGGACCTCAAGCGCGAGCCGAACTCGATCGCGGGCCTGGCCGCCCGGGCGCTGCCGAGCGTCGTCACGATCGAGGCGCAGGCCGGTGACGGCGAGGGCGGCACCGGCACCGGCTTCATCTACGACCAGCAGGGCCACATCCTCACCAACAACCACGTGGTGGCCTCCGCGGCGAACGGCGGAAAGCTTTCCGCGACCTTCTCCAACGGCCGTAAGTACGACGCCGAGGTGATCGGCCGGGCCCAGGGCTACGACGTCGCCGTGCTCAAGCTGAAGAACCCGCCCGCCGGGCTGGCCCCGCTCCCCCTGGGTGACTCCGACAAGGTCGCGGTCGGCGACTCCACGATCGCCATCGGCGCGCCCTTCGGCCTCTCGAACACGGTGACCACGGGCATCGTCAGCGCCAAGAACCGGCCGGTGGCCTCCGGCGACGGCGGTGGCGGCAAGAACTCGTACATGAGCGCCCTGCAGACGGACGCCTCGATCAACCCCGGCAACTCGGGCGGCCCGCTCCTCGACGGCCGTGGCGCGGTCATCGGCATCAACTCCGCGATCCAGTCGGCGGGCAGCGGCGGCTTCGGCGCGTCCCAGTCGGGCTCGATCGGCCTCGGCTTCGCCATCCCGATCAACCAGGCCAAAAACGTCGCGCAGCAGCTGATCAAGACCGGCAAGCCGGTCTACCCGATCATCGATGCCTCGGTGGACCTCCAGGCCCGGGCCGACGGCGCGAAGATCTCGGAGCAGGGTGTGGGCGGCGCCGCCCCGGTGGGCCCCAACGGTCCGGCCGCCAAGGCGGGTCTGAAGCCCGGTGATGTGATCACGCAGCTCGACGGCAAGCCGATCGACAGCGGCCCGACCCTGATCAGCGAGATCTGGACCCACAAGCCGGGCGACACCGTCAAGGTCACGTACGTCCGCGACGGCCGGAGCAGCACCGTCGACCTGGTCCTGGGAGCCCGGGAGGGCGACAGCTAGGCGCTCTCCTCCGGCCCCGGGCCGGAGCCGGTCCTGAAGTGGAGGGGCCGTGGGCGGGAATCCGCCTACGGCCCCTCCCAACGTCCGCTTATGCTTCGGGCGTGTTCGATTCGCGGCACATCAGGACATTCCACGAGGTCGTGACGGCCGGCTCCTACTCGGCGGCCGCCCGTGCGCTGGGCTATACCCAGCCTGCGGTCACCCAGCAGATGAAGGCTCTCGAACGCGCCGTCGGCACCCCGCTGTTCACCCGGGTCGGCCGGCGGATGCAGCTCACGGACGCCGGACAGTCCCTGGCCCGGCACGCGGAGACCATCCTCGGCAGCCTCTCCGCCGCCCAGCAGCAGATGAAGGCGTACGCGCGCCTGCGCACCGGCCGCGTGCGCCTGTGCGGCTTCCCCAGCGCCAACGCCACCCTGGTGCCGGAGGCCCTGAGCCGGTTGGCCAAGGACCATCCCGGCATCACGGTCGAGCTGCTGGAGGGCGAGCCGCCGGACTCCCTGCACCGGCTCCAGCGGGGCGAGTGCGACATCACCCTGGCCTTCACCTACCCCGGGCTGCACGAGGAGGTGCCGGAAGAGGTCACCGAGGTCCGGCTGCTGGAGGACCAGCTGACCGTCCTGCTGCCGCACGGGCACCGGCTGGCCCGGCGCAGGACCGTGCACCTCGCGGACCTCGCCGAGGAGAAGTGGATAGCGGGCTGCCCGCGCTGCCGCGCGAACCTGCTGCACGAGTGCGCCGAGCTGGGCTTCGTCCCCGACATCGTGTTCGCGACGGACGACAACCTGGTGGTGCAGAGCCTGGTCGCCCAGGGGCTGGGCGTGGCGATGACCCCGGCCCTGGTCCTGCCGTCACTCTCGCTGAGCAGGGTCTGCGGGCGTGCGCTCCAGCCCGCCGCGCGCCGGCACATCTCCGCATACGTCCACGCCGACCACCTGAAGATCCCCGCGACCTCGGTGGTCCTGGAGGAGCTGCGCCGGGTGGCGTCGAACCGGGTCGGCTGCTGAGCCCGGGCGCCCCGGATCCATAAGCACTGCTTGGGACTTCAGGTCAAAACTGGCGTTGGACGTGATGGAAGGGCCGCAGGACGCTGCCCTCATGACCATCACCACGGCATCCCCGGCCTACCGGCCCGCGGCCCGCGTCACCGCGCGGATGGCCGCCCTGATCGGTGAGATCCGCACGGTCGCCGACCGCGGCCTGGCCCCCGACCTCACCGCGTACCTGGTCGGTGAGCGGCTGGCGCCCCACCTGGGCGCGGAGGACCTGCTCACCACGGAACAGCAGGAAGGTGACCCCGACCGCTACCGGCAGCACATCGTGCACGCCGAGGCGGACGGCAGCTTCTCGGTGGTGGCGCTGGTCTGGCTGCCCGGTCAGGAGACCGCGATCCACGACCACGTGTCGTGGTGCGTCGCCGGGGTCCATCAGGGCCAGGAGAGCGAGCGGCGCTACCGGCTGGCGCCCGGGGCGGGCACGGCCGCCCGGCTGGTCGCGACCGAGGAAGTGGTCAACGGTCAGGGCGAGGTCTGCGGCTTCGCGCCGCCCGGTGACATCCACAAGGTGCGCAACTCCTGTACGTCGACCGCGATATCCATCCACGTGTACGGCGCCGACATAGCCCGCCTGGGCAGCAGCGTCCGCCGCGTCTACACCCTCCCGGCCGACTGATGGCGCTGCTGAACCGTCCGCGCACCGAAGCGTCCGGCCGGTTGCCCGCGGTTGTTTCACGTGAAACACGAAGCTGGCCAGGGCTGTTGACCGCGGTGCTGGGCGCGGCGCTGGCCTTCGGGGTGCACGAGCTGGTGCCCGCCGTGCCGATGCTGACCGCTGCGGTGGTTCTGGGGATCGCGGCCGCCCATCTGCCGCGGGCGCGGGGCTTCGTACGGGGCCGTGGCAGGCCCGGGCTCTCCCTGGCGGGGCGCCGGCTGATGCGCATCGGCATCGTGCTGCTCGGCCTCGGGCTCGGGCTGGACCAGGTGCTGCGGCTCGGGTGGGGCACGGTCGCGATGGTGTTCGCGGTGGTGGCGGCCACCTTCTTCGGCACCCTGTGGCTGGGCCGGCGGCTCGGGCTGCGGGGGGACCAGCCGCTGCTGATCGCGACGGGGTACTCGATCTGCGGGGCCTCCGCCATCGGTGCGGTGAGCGAGGTGTCCGGGAGCGATGAGGAGGACGTGGCCGCGTCCGTGGCGCTGGTGACGCTGTGCGGGACCCTGGCGATCGCCGTACTGCCGCTGCTCCAGGCACCGCTGGGGCTCGGGGACCTGGCCTTCGGCCGGTGGGTGGGGGCCAGCGTGCACGACGTCGGCCAGGTGGTGGCCACGGCGCAGACCGCGGGGGCGGGGGCGCTGGGGGAGGCGGTGCTGGTCAAGCTGATGCGGGTGGCGATGCTCGCCCCGCTGGTGGCCGCGGTGGCCTTTGCGATGCGGGCCCGGCGGGCAGGGGTGCGTACGGCTTCGGGCAAGCGTCCGGCGCCGGTGCCGCTGTTCGTGGCGGGCTTCCTGGTCGCCGCGCTCGTCCGGGCGACGGGAGTGCTGCCGCCGCTCGCGCTGGAGGTGGCCCACCGTGCCCAGGAGGGGCTGCTGGCCGCCGCGCTGTTCGGGCTGGGGAGCGCGGTGCACCTGCCGACGCTGGTGCGGACGGGTGGCCGGGCGGCGCTGCTGGGGCTGAGTGCCTGGGTGGTCGTCGCCGGGGTCTCGTACGCGGGCGTCCTGCTGACCGTATGACCACGGAGATCCGGCCAATCCCTGGCCGGATCTCAAAGACTGAGACGACGCGCACCTGACAAGCGGCGCGTCGCCGTGGCACGCTGCCGAGCGCAGTACCGCACGCCGATCCGCACCGCTCTTCATCCCCCACCCTGCCCGGACCGCTCCGGCCACCGGGCACGGCCGAAGGAGTCATGCGTGAGACGCCATCGCACTGCCGCATCCGTCCTGCTCGCCGCCGGCGCACTGATCGCGGGCATCGTCTCGGCCGCGCCGGCCGGTGCCGCCGATGCGCCCACGTCCTTCCGCCCGCAGCACACCGCGGGCTTCTGGACGGCCGAACGGATGCGCGCTGCAAAGCCGCTGGACCTGACGCTCGCGCCGGGGACGGCCCTCAGGACCCCGAAGACCACGGGCGTACCGACCACGATCGCCCCCACCCCGGCGACCGCCGTCGCCTCTCCGACCGCGTTCCCGCAGGCGGGCGGCGCGTGGACGGGCGGCGGGGCGGTCGTACGCACCTCGGGCCGCGTGTTCTTCACCTTCCAGGGTCGTACGGCCTCCTGCTCGGGCGACTCGGTCACCAGCCAGAACGGCAGCACGGTGATCACCGCCGGGCACTGCGTGAAGTACCAGGGCGCGTGGCACACCAACTGGGTCTTCGTGCCGGCGTACGACAACGGGAACGCGCCCTACGGCCAGTGGTCGGCGACGAAGACCTTCGCGACCCCCCAGTGGGTGGCCAGCGAGGACATCAACTACGACGTCGGCCTGGCGGTGGTCGCGCCGCTGAACGGACAGAAGCTCAGCGCGGTCGTCGGGGCCCAGGGCATCCAGTTCAACGGCGGCTACAACAAGCCGATGTACGCCTTCGGCTTCCCGGCGGCTTCCCCGTACGACGGGTCCAAGCTGGTCTACTGCTCGGGCAGCAGCGGCAAGGACTTCCTGTTCTCGAAGGACCACAGCCTGGGCTGCAACATGACGGGCGGCTCCAGCGGCGGCCCCTGGTTCTCGAACTTCAACGAGTCGACGGGCACCGGCCTCCAGGTCTCGGTGAACAGCTTCGGCTACACCTTCCTCCCCAACCGCATGTTCGGCCCGTACTTCGGCGCCGAGGCGCAGGCGATCTACAACACGGCCCAGACCTCCTGAGCCCCCAAGACCCTCCCCGGACCCGTTAGGCTGTAGCCCGCTCCGCCCCACCGGCGGCGCACGGGTGGGTTGCCCGAGCGGCCTAAGGGAACGGTCTTGAAAACCGTCGTGGCGCAAGCCACCGTGGGTTCAAATCCCACACCCACCGCCACAGGTCACCGAAGTGGCTGGTCAGAAGGGGTGCCCCTCGCGGAGGGGCGCCCCTTCTTCGTTCAGGCCGGTGGGGTGTCGGTCGGGCGGTCCGGCGGGCCGGTGGGGATGGTGTGGGCCGTGGCTGCCGCCGCTGCCGCGTAGTGGGCGGGGGTGGTCGGGCCCGTGGGGCGGATGCGGCCGACCAGGAGGGCCAGGGCGACGCCGAACGCGCAGAACAGGGCGAGGCCGATGGCGGCGCGGGAGAACCCGGCCGCGAGGGCGTCCGCCGCGGCCGTGCCGCTCGCGTACTGGTGGGCGTAGACCGAGCTGAAGAGGGCCGCGGTGACGGCGGTGAGGACGGCCGCGCCGACGTAGCGGCCCATGTTGGAGATGCCGGAGGCGGCGCCGACCTGGTCGTCCGTGACGCAGGCGGTGGCCACGGACGACGAGGGACCGTTGGCCAGCCCCAGGCCGACGGCGAGCACGACCAGGGGCACGACGAACGTCGCGTACTCCCAGGACGCGGTCACGAAGGCGAACACCGCGAGTGCCACGGTCGCGATCCCGAACCCGCCCGCGATCACCCTGCGCGCGCCCAGTCTGTCGACGAACCGCGTGATCAGCGGCGCGGTCACCACGATGCCGGCCGCGGCGGGCAGCGTGGCCACGCCCGCCTCCAGCGGTGACATGCCCAGGCCGTCGGGGTTCTGGAAGTAGAGGCTGCACACGTACATGACGGCGTTGATGCAGCCGGCGACGACCAGGATGGCGACGCTCGAACCGACCAGGAACTTGTTGCGCAGCAGCGCCAGGTCGATCAGAGGGGTGCGTACGCGCTTCTCGACCAGCACGAAACCGACGACCGCCACGGCCGAGACCGCGAAGCAGACCAGGGTCGGGAGGCTGAGCCAGCCCCAGTCCGCGCCCTCGGTCACCGCGAACACGAACGGGACGAGGACGGCGGCGACCAGTGCCGTTCCGGCCAGGTCCACGGAGCGGGGACGCGAGGGGTCGCGGGACTCCGGGACGGTGCGCAGGGTCAGCGGCACGCAGGCGGCCGCGATCGCCGCGTCGATCCAGAACAGGCCCTGCCAGCCCGTGACGTCGACGAGCACGCCGCCGAGCAGGGGTCCCGCGGCGGCGCCGGCGGCCGAGGCGGCGCCCCAGAGGGACACCGAGCGCATCTGTGCCTCGCCCGAGGAGTTGGCCGACAGCAGGCTGAGCCCACAGGCCAGGATCGTCGAGCCGGCCGCGCCCTGCACCGCGCGGCCGCCGATCACGGCGCCGGCACCGTCGCCCAGTGCGATCAGCACGCACGAGACCACGAACAGCAGCAGGCCGCCGATGAAGATCCGGCGACGGCCGAAGATGTCGCCCAGCGCCCCCGAGGTGACGATGACGGCCGCGCCGACCAGCGAATATCCCGTCACGGCCCACTGGAGGGTGGCCAGGGAGGCGCCGGTGTCCTCGCTGATGGCGGGCAGGAGGATGCTGACTGCGGAGGTGTTCGCGTTCACGACGAAGGCCGAGACGCAGGTCGCCGTCAGCACGCCCCTGGCCGTCGCCGCGGGGCCCCCGCCAGTGGACCCGCCGCCCCCGCCCGCGCTCATCTGACGCCCCGGCCGCTGACGAGGAGTCCGTCCACCATCGATCTCTCCAGGCACATACGACCATCCGCCCGCCCGCAGCCCTGCTGCCGTTCCGACGCCACCGACTCCATTCGATGATCGCCGCAACGCCCCGGATCCGCCTGCCCAGCCGGGTCCCGGTCCGAGCGCGGAGACCGCGGGCAGGGGCCGGAGGGGCGGGTGGGGCCAGGCGGGTGGTGTTTGTCGGAAGATCGGGGTGGTGGCAGGAGGGCTGCGGGTTGCGGGCACATCATGACGAATGTATGCAGATCCGCCCGTCGGAATTTGGGACCCGAGGAGCAGTCATGACCAGCAGCCGTGCCACCTCGTTCTGGACCGCCTTCTTCGCCGCCGTCGCCGCCGTTCTCCTCGGTCTCTTCCGAGGACGGTCGCGCAGCGCGCAGGCGGCAGCCGTCGCCCCGGCCCCCGCGGCCCGCGCCGCCGCCGTCCCCTCCGTACGGTTCCCCTCCTCCCGGCGCTCCCGCCGCTCCCGCGCCGGCCGCACCGCGCTGCCCCCGACCATCAAGCAGCGGATCCGCGCCGAGGCCCACGGCGCCTCCCCCGCGGTGCGCCGCAGCAGCTCGGGTGTGTCGTCCGACGCGGAGCGGTACGAACTGACCGCCTAGCGGTGCGCCGGGGCGCACAGGGGGCGCATCCCTGACGGGACGCGGTCGGCAGGCGGTCGCCCGGAGCCATGCCGGGGCGAGCGCCGAGGCCCTGGGAGCAGGACGCCGGCGGAACGCTTCACCTCTTGCGGCACAAGGGTTTCGAGGTCTCGACCGCCCAGGAAGTGCCGGTTTGGGGGCGTGACCGGGGTTTATCCGATGTTGCTCATGCTTGAGAGGGAATCAGGGACAACGGGGTGGTTCGCCGGGGATTCGGTGGGCAACTCTGGTCTCGCGACGTCGTCAGCACGGAAAGACGGCAAGGCGGTCGGCCAACTGCCTTGTGCCACACCGTACTTACGCTCCCTGGAGGATCAAGAACATGGCAAGCATCCGTACCGCCCGCGTCATCGCCGCCGTAGCCTCGCTGCCCCTCGCCGCCGCTCTCTTCACCGGCGTCGCGCAGGCCGACATCGGCGTCGGCTCGTACGCGGACAACGGATCGAACGCGAGCGTCGCGGGCATCCTCGGCAGTGGCGTGGGTGGCGACAACAACGGCAACTCGTCCACCTCGCAGCAGGTCGCGACCGGCTCCGGTGCCTCCAACCAGAACAACACGGCTCAGGTGAACGGTTCCGCGTTCACCGCGATCCACCAGAACAACTCCAACGTGGCGGTCAACTTCCACCCCTGGTGGTAGCCCTGTCCCAGTCGTGAGCGCCTGCGGGACCGGACTGGCTGGGGTCCGGTCCCGCGGGCGTTTCCGCGTACCCGTTCCCGCATGCTCCGGGGCTGCCGGACGGGGAGACTCCTTGACAGTCGTACGGGATCTGACGGAGAGTCAGAAACCCACACCCGTACGTCCGGGAGGCCGCCCGCCGTGCACCTCGCCCCGACCGAGCAGCAGCTGTCCCTGCGCGCGGAACTGCGCTCGTACTTCCGTGAGTTGATGCCGGAAGGCCCCCCTCCGGCCGACGACCCCGAGCGCCAGCGCGCACTCCTGCGCCGGATCGGCGCGGACGGGCTGCTCGGCCTCGGCTGGCCCGTGGAGTACGGCGGCCAGGGTCGCGGCCCCGACGAGCAGTTCGTCTTCTTCGACGAGGCGTACCGCGCGGGCGCGCCCGTCTCGATGGTCACGCTCAACACCGTCGGCCCGACCCTGATGAAGTACGGGACCGACGAGCAGAAGGCCTACTTCCTCCCCCGGATCCTCAGGGGTGAGATCGTCTTCGCCATCGGCTACAGCGAGCCCGAGGCCGGCACCGACCTCGCCTCGCTGCGCACCAGGGCCGTCCGCGAGGGGGAGAACTGGCTGGTCGACGGCCAGAAGATCTTCACCTCCAACGCCCAGAACGCCGACTGGATCTGGCTCGCCTGCCGCACCGACCCCGACGCGCCCAAGCACAAGGGCATATCGATCATCCTCGTCCCCACCGAGGACCCAGGCTTCTCCTGGACCCCGATCGACACCGTCGGCGGCCTCACCACGACCGCCACGTACTACGACGGGATCCGCGTCCCCGCCACCAACCTCGTCGGCGCCGAGAACCAGGGCTGGGGCCTGATCACCAACCAGCTCAACCACGAGCGCGTCGCACTGGCCGCCATCGGGATGCAGTCCGAGGAGTTCTACGAGGCCGCGCTCGCCCACGCGCGCACCCCCGACCCGGTCACCGGCGAGCGCCCGGCCGACCGCCCCTGGGTGCGGTCCCGGCTGGCGGAGGCGCACGCCCGGCTCGCCGCGGTACGGCTGCTCAACTGGCGCCTCGTCCAGGACGTGGGCGCGGGCACCCTGGCCCCGGGGGACGCGAGCGGGGTGAAGTTCCTGGGCACCGAGTCCACCGTCGAGGTCTACCGGATCTGCCAGGAGATCACGGGCGAGGCCGGCCTCATCCGGGCCGGATCACCGGGGTCGACCGCCGACGGGGAGCTGGAGCGCATGAACCGCGCCGCCCAGATCAACACCTTCGGCGGCGGAGTGAGCGAGGTCCAGCGGGAGATCGTCGCCATGATGCGGCTCGGCATGAAGGGGAGGAAGCGGTGAGCGGCGGGGAGCGCGCGGTGTACGCGCAGGAGGGAGAGGGCGGCCCCGACGGCCTCCACGACCTCCTCAAGGAGTTCGAGGGCAGGCCCGCGGCGGAATCGGGCCGGGGCAAGGACCCCGTCAACCCGGCCATGATCCGCCACTGGTGCGAGGCGATGGGCGACACCAACCCCGCGTACACCGGGGCCGACGCCATCGCCCCGCCCACCATGCTCCAGGCCTGGACGATGGGCGGGCTGTCCGGCCACACCGACCGGTCCTCCGCCTACGACGAGCTGTTCGCGCTGCTGGACGCCGCCGGTTACACGTCGGTCGTCGCCACCGACTGCGAGCAGGAGTACCTGCGTCCGCTGCGGCCCGGAGACGAGATCACCTTCCACGCGGTGATCGAGTCCGTGTCCCCGCTCAAGACGACCAAGCTGGGCAGCGGGCACTTCGTGACCACCCGCACGGACGTCCGCGCCGGCGGCGAACCGGCCGGCACCCACCGCTTCCGCATCCTCAAGTACGCCCCCGCACGCCCGAAGGCCCAGGCGGCCCAGGCGGCCCAGGCCACCGGGACCGCCCAGACCGGGACCGCCCAGACCGGGACCGCCCAGAACGCCCCGGAGGACGCGGCCCGGCCCCGCCGCCCCCGCCCCGTCGTCAACCGCGACAACCAGGGCTTCTGGGACGGGGTCCGGGAGCACCGGCTGCTCATCCAGCGCTGCACCGGCTGCGGGACCCTCCGCTTCCCCTGGCTGCCGGGGTGCAACGCCTGCGGCTCCCCGGACTGGGACACGGTCGAGGCCGGAGGCGCCGGCACGGTGTTCTCGTACGTCGTCATGCACCACCCGCCCTTCCCGGCCTTCGACCCGCCCTACGCGGTGGGCCTGGTCGAACTCGCCGAGGGCGTCCGGATCATCAGCAACATCACCGGCGTCCCCTACGACAAGGTCCGCATCGGCATGCCCGTCCGGCTGGAGTTCCTGCGCGTGGACGACGACCTCGAACTGCCCGTCTTCCGAGGGAGCGAAGGCTGATGGACTTCACGCCGACCGAGGAGCAGCGCGCCGCCGCCGAGCTCGCCGCACAGATCTTCGGCGACCTCTCCACCCACGAGCGCCTGGGCGCCGCCGGCACCGCCACCGACGCGGAGCTCTGGAAGGCCCTGTGCACCTCCGGGCTCGTCGCCGCCGTCGAGGAGGTAGGCCTGCTCGGCCTGGTCCTCCTGCTGGAGGAGCAGGGCCGCACCACCGCCCAGGTCCCCCTCGCCGCCACCGCCGTCTACGGGATCCTCGCCCTCACCCGCCACGGCAGCGCGGCGCAGCGCGCCGAGCTGCTGCCCGCCCTGGGCGAGGGCACGGCCGTGGCCACCGGCGCCTTCCCCGCGCGGGGCACGGTCCGCGCCGCCGACGGCCGGCTCACCGGCACGGTCCCAGCCGTGCCCTGGCTGCGTGACGCGACGCACGTGCTGGTCCCGGACCACGACCGGGCGCTGTGGCTCGTACGGACCGCCGACGCGCGGACCGAGCCGGTGGAGACGACCGCCCCCTGGGCCGCCGGACGGCTCACGCTGGACGGCACCGCGGCGGAGCCCTTCGGCGCCCCGGGCGCGTACGACGAGGTGCTCGCGACCGCCCGCACCGCATTCGCAGGCCTCCAGGCGGGCGTGTGCGCCGGCTCGCTGGCCCGGGCCGTCGCGTACACCTCGACCCGGGAGCAGTTCGGCCGCCCGCTCTCCACGAACCAGGGCGTCATGCTGCGCGCCGCCGACGCCTACATGGACACCGAGGCCATCCGGGTCACGGCGTACGAGGCCGGCTGGCGCACCGACGCGGGGTTGCCGGCCCGGGAGCACGCGCTGACCGCGGCCTGGTGGGCGGCGGAGGCGGGCGTCCGCGTGGTCCACGCGGGCCAGCACCTGCACGGCGGCATGGGCGCCGACCTGGACCACCCGGTCCACCGGCACTTCCTCTGGGGCCGCCAGCTGGCCGCCCACCTGGGCTGCGGCGCCGAGCTGCTGGCTGAACTCGGCGCGGTCCTCGCCGCCCCCACCCCCGCGAAGGAGCAGGCATGAAGGTCGGCGACACCCTGCCGCCGCTGGAGATACCGGTCACCCGCACGCTGATCGTGGCCGGCGCGATCGCCTCCCGCGACTACCAGGACGTGCACCACGACGCGGAGCTCGCCAGGGAGAAGGGCTCCCCGGACGTCTTCATGAACATCCTGACGACGAACGGCCTGGTCGGCCGGTACGTCACCGACCACCTCGGCCCCCGCGCCGTGCTCCGCAGGGTCGCGATCCGCCTCGGCGCCCCCAATTACCCCGGGGACACGATGACGCTCACCGGCACGGTCACCGCCGTCCAGGACCGCACGGTGGAGATCAGGATTGTCGGCGCGAACGGCATCGGCCACCACGTCACCGGTACCGTCACGGCCGAGGTGAGCGCATGAGCGTCCGCAACCGCGACTCCCTCGGCGGTCGCGCCGCCATCGCCGGGATCGGCGCCACCGAGTTCTCCAAGGACTCCGGGCGCTCCGAACTCAAGCTCGCCGTCGAGGCCGTGCACGCGGCGCTGGACGACGCCGGCCTGACGCCCGGCGACGTCGACGGCATGGTCACCTTCACGATGGACACCAGCCCCGAGATCACCGTCGCCCAGGCTGCCGGGATCGGCGAGCTGTCCTTCTTCTCCCGCATCCACTACGGCGGCGGCGCGGCCTGTGCCACCGTCCAGCAGGCCGCGCTCGCCGTCGCGACCGGAGTCGCCGACGTCGTGGTCTGCTATCGGGCCTTCAACGAGCGCTCGGGCCGCCGCTTCGGTTCGGGCGTGCAGCACCGGGAGGCGTCGGCGGAGGGAGCGGCACTGGGCTGGTCCCTGCCCTGGGGACTGCTCACCCCGGCCTCGTGGGTCGCCATGGCCGCACAGCGCTACCTGCACACCTACGGCCTGACGCCCGAGGCCTTCGGGCACGTCGCCGTCACCGACCGCCGCCACGCGGCCAACAACCCCGCCGCCTACTTCCACGGGAAGCCGATCACGCTCGCCGACCACGCCGCCTCGCGCTGGATCGTGGAGCCGCTGCGGCTGCTCGACTGCTGCCAGGAGACGGACGGTGGCCAGGCCCTGGTCGTCACCTCGGTCGAGCGCGCCCGGGACCTGCGCCAGAAGCCGGCCGTCATCACCGCTGCCGCCCAGGGCGCGGGCCGCCGGCAGGAGGGCATGACCAGCTTCTACCGCGACGACCTCACCGGCCTGCCGGAGATGGACGTGGTCGCGCGTCAGTTGTGGCGGACCAGCGGGCTGCGGGCCTCCGACATCGACGTCGGCATCCTCTATGACCACTTCACGCCGTTCGTGCTGATGCAGCTGGAGGCGTTCGGCTTCTGCGGCCCGGGCGAGGCGGCCGACTACGTCGCCGCGGACGCCCTCCCCCTCAACACCCACGGCGGGCAGCTCGGCGAGGCGTACCTCCACGGCATGAACGGCATCGCCGAGGCCGTCCGGCAGCTCCGGGGCACCTCGGTCAACCAGGTCCGGGGCGCCGCCACCACCCTGGTGACCGCGGGCACGGGCGTCCCCACCTCGGGCCTGATCCTGGGCGCGGACGGCTGACGGCACCGGGACCCTCCCGGCCTCCTCCACCTTCAGGAGGTCGGGAGAGCCCCACCCCTACAACCTGAGACGGACACGGCTTCGGCACTTCGGGCCGATCCCCGCGCGCCCGCCCGCTCCTAGCGTTGAGACATGACCACCCCTGTCTGCACGACCGCCTCCTACCCGTCGTTCTCGTCGTACGTACGAACCCGGGGCACGGCGCTGATGCGGACCGCGCGCTCGCTCACCGCCAACCCGTGCGACGCCGAGGACCTGCTCCAGACCGCGCTCACCAAGACGTACGTGGCCTGGGACCGCATCGAGGACCACCGCGCCCTCGACGGCTACGTCCGCCGGGCCCTGGTCAACACCCGGACCTCGCAATGGCGCAAGCGCAAGGTCGACGAGTTCGCCTGCGACGAGCTGCCCGAGCCCGAGGTGCTGCCCGCCGCCGATCCGGCCGAGGCCCAGGCGCTGCGCGACGCGATGTGGCGCGCGGTCACCCGGCTGCCCGACCGGCAGCGCGCGATGGTCGTGCTGCGCTACTACGAGGACCTCAGCGAGGCACAGACCGCCGAACTGCTCGGGGTCTCCGTCGGCACGGTGAAGAGCGCCGTCTCCCGCGCCCTGGTCAAGCTGCGCGAGGACCCGGAGCTGACGCCGGTCCGCTGAGTCGGTCCGCCGATCCGCTCCGGCGGCCACGTTCGCCGACTCCGGGGCCGCCTGGCCCACACGGGTGTTTCACGTGAAACACCCCAGCCGGGTCGAACGGACGTTTCACGTGAAACATCTGTGACGTGACGTCCCCCGCTGTGCGCCGTGCACCGTCTGAGCAGGCCGGATCTGTGCACGGAACCACACATGCTTTCCCGTCGCCGTTTGTACTCCCGGGTAGTGACAGGCCGCGCGCCGCGTGCGCAGAATCGGCAGCATCCACTCTGCCGCCCGCGCAGCGCCCACGGGAGGACGCTTTGCTGAGCACCATGCAGGACGTACAGCTGACGGTGACCCGCATCCTCAAGCACGGGATGACGATCCACGGCCGTTCCCAGGTCACCACCTGGACCGGTGAGGCGGAGCCGCACCGCCGCAGCTTCGCCGAGATCGGCGCCCGCGCCGGACAGCTCGCCCACGCCCTGCGTGACGAGCTCGGGGTCCAGCAGGACGACCGCGTCGCCACCCTGATGTGGAACAACGCGGAGCACGTCGAGGCCTACTTCGCCATTCCCTCCATGGGTGCGGTGCTGCACACCCTCAACCTGCGGCTCCCCCCGGAGCAGCTGGTCTTCATCGTGAACCACGCGGCCGACAAGGTCGTCATCGCGAACGGCACCCTCCTGCCGCTGCTGGTCCCGCTCCTCCCCCACCTGCCCACGATCGAGCACGTCGTGGTGGCCGGCCCCGGCGACCGCTCCGGCCTGGAGGGACTCAACGTCCGGGTCCACGACTACGAGGAGCTCCTGGCCGGCCGCCCGGAGGCGTACGCGTGGCCCGAGCTGGACGAGCGCCAGGCCGCGGCCATGTGCTACACCTCCGGCACCACCGGTGACCCGAAGGGCGTGGTGTACTCCCACCGCTCCATCTACCTGCACTCCATGCAGGTCAACATGGCCGAGTCCATGGGTCTGACGGACGCCGACACCACCCTGGTGGTCGTACCGCAGTTCCACGTCAACGCCTGGGGCCTGCCGCACGCGACCTTCATGACCGGCATCAACATGCTGATGCCCGACCGTTTCCTCCAGCCGGGCCCGCTCGCCGAGATGATCGTCGCCGAGCAGCCCACGCACGCCGCGGCCGTACCCACCATCTGGCAGGGGCTGCTGGCCGAACTGTCCGCCAACCCGCGCGACATCTCCTGCATGAAGCAGGTCACGATCGGTGGCTCGGCCTGCCCGCCCTCGCTGATGGAGGCGTACGACCGGCTCGGCGTCCGCCTCTGCCACGCCTGGGGCATGACCGAGACCTCGCCGCTCGGCACCATGGCCCACCCCCCGGCCGGGCTCGGCGCGGACGAGGAGTGGCCGTACCGCATCACGCAGGGCCGCTTCCCGGCCGGCGTCGAGGCGCGCCTGATCGGCCCGGGCGGCGACGTCCTGCCCTGGGACGGGGAGTCGGCCGGCGAGCTGGAGGTCCGCGGCACCTGGATCGCAGGCTCCTACTACGGCGGGGCCTCCGGGGAACCGCACCGGCCCGAGGACAAGTTCAGCGCCGACGGCTGGCTCAAGACCGGTGACGTCGGCGTGATCAGCACCGACGGCTATCTGACGCTGACCGACCGGGCCAAGGACGTCATCAAGTCCGGCGGCGAGTGGATCTCCAGTGTCGAGCTGGAGAACGCGCTGATGGCCCACCCCGAGGTCGCCGAGGCGGCGGTCGTCGCCGTCCCCGACGACAAGTGGGGCGAGCGCCCGCTGGCCACCGTGGTCCTCGCCGAGGGCGCCACCGTCGACTACAGCTCCCTGCGCACCTTCCTCGGCGAGTCGATCGCCAAGTGGCAGCTGCCGGAGCGCTGGGCCCTCGTCCCGGCCGTCCCGAAGACCAGCGTCGGCAAGTTCGACAAGAAGGTGATCCGCAAGCAGTACGCGGACGGCGAGCTGGAGGTCACGCTGGTCGAGGGCTGACCGCCGGGCACAGGGACGAGGCTCGGCCCGACGGTCCCGCGGACCGGGGTCACGAAGGGCTGAGCCAGCCCCGCAGCAGTCTGCTCACGGCCGGCATGGCCACATAGGTCATCAGGGTGCTGAACACGGCGGCGAAGGCCGCCGTGCGCAGCACGAAGTGCAGGTCCACCAGCACCGGGCCGAGCACCGCGTTGCCCACCAGCGAGATCGGGAAGATGGCCAGCCCCGAGCTGATCGCCATCTTCCAGCGGGGCGGCGCGGGCCGGGTCGTGCCCGGCTTCGCGAACCAGGTCTCCATGCCGGTCAGTTCCCGCCGGGCTATTTCGGTGTGGTGGTGGCCCTCGCAGTTCGCGAACCAGCGCGCCCGCTCGGGGGACTCCTGCCACCGCTCGAAGGCCGCGTCGTCCACGAACCGGTGGACGAGGAACCAGGGCGCGCCCTCCGACGCCGGGCGGAACAGCCCGTACCCCAGGTGTCCCTCGAAGTGCGTCGCGGTCTCCAGGATCCCGCGCGCCCACTCCTCGAAGGCCGCCTCGTACCCCGGCTCCACCTGCCGCGCGATCAGCAGCGTCACCTCGCCGTTGTCGGCGGGCACGGTCGTGGGCAGCTCCTCCCGCGACCCGGTCCGTGCCGTGCCGCGGGCTCCGCCCGGTACGCCGTCCTGCGTCTTGCCCAAGGTCTTCGCCATGGGAGCAGGGTGGCTAATTCGTACCGATCTTGGCCAGCAGGTCCACGATGCGGCCCTGAACTTCGGCGGTCGTCGACCGCTCGGCCAGGAAGAGCACCGTCTCGCCGGAGGCCAGGCCCGACAGGTCGTCCTTGTCGATGCCGACGGAGGTGTAGACGACCAGCGGGGTGCGGTTCAACTGCCCGTTCGCCCGCAGCCAGTCCACGATCCCGGCCCGGCGGCGGCGCACCTGCATCAGGTCCATCACCACCAGGTTCGGCCGCAGCTGCGTCGCCAACTGGACCGCGTCGGTGTCCGCCCCGGCCCGAGCGACCTGCAGGCCGCGCCGCTCCAGCGCGGCCGCCAGGGCCCCGGCGATCTCGTCGTGCTCCTCGATGAGCAGCACGCGCGACGGGTGCTGCTCGCTGTCACGCGGTGCCAGCGCCTTCAGGAGTACGGCCGGGTCCGCGCCGTACGCGGCCTCGCGGGTGGCCTGACCGAGGCCGGCCGTCACCAGCACCGGAACCTCCGCGGCCACCGCGGCCTGGCGCAGCGACTGCAGCGCGGTACGGGTGATCGGCCCGGTGAGCGGGTCGACGAACAGCGCGGCGGGGAACGCGGCGATCTGCGCGTCCACCTCCTCGCGGGAGTGCACGATCACCGGCCGGTAGCCGCGGTCGCTGAGCGCCTGCTGCGTCTGCACGTCGGGCGCCGGCCACACCAGGAGGCGGCGCGGGTTGTCCAGCGGCTCGGGGGGCAGCTCGTCGTCCACGGGCTGCGGCACGGGCCGGTTGACCACCTCGACGGCCCCGCCGGGCCCGTCGAGCGGCTCGGGGCCCTCGGCCGCGCCCGCCTCCGGTGCTCCTATGGCGAAGGCGCGCCCGGGCTCGGACTGCTCGGCCAGCCGGCGGCGCCGGCCCGACCCGGTGTCCTGGGCGCCGGCGGGGGCCGGGGTGTCCGCGGCGGCCGGCTGGGCCAGGGCCACGCCCTGCCCCAGCGTGCGCACGCTGATGTGACCGGCCGGGGTGTCCTGCGCCTGCCGGGCGCCGGGCAGCGGTACGGGACCACTGGCGTGGGCGTCCTCGGGGGCGGTACGCGCGGCGGGCACCGGCCAGGCCGGGGTGGCGGGCAGCGCGCGGCGCCGCCCGGTCGCCGGGGCCGTCCCCGCCTCGGGCAGCGGATGCGGCTGCGGGGGCGTGTGGTCGTCCTCGGCCGCCGTGGTGCCGTGGCTCTCCTGGTCCGGGCTGCCCAGGGCACGGCGGGCCCGGCGCCCGGAGGGCTGCCCGGCACCGGCGGCGACCGGCGCGCCCCGGTCGGCCTCGACGGCCTCGGCGGTCGGCTGCGTCGGCACCGGGATGCCGCGGGCGGGGGTGCCGTCGGCCGGGACGCCCGGAACCGGAACGCCCGGCGCGGGGGTGCCTCCGGCGGGCGCGGCGGGCGTACCGGCGGCCTGCTGGGCGGGCAGCGCGAAGCCCCCGCCGGGCGGCACCTGGGCACCGGGCGGTACGGGCGTTCCGGGCGGTACGGGAACACCGGGCGGTACGGGAACACCGGGCGGCACCGGAGCGCCGGCGGGCCCGGACGCGCCCGGAACCGGAATGCCGGCCGGGGGCACCGGAGCGCCCGGCGGCACCGGGCCGAGGGGCGCCTGCGGCGCGGGGGCGGCCGCCGGGCCACCCGCGTTCCGGACGTCGGGAGTTGCAGGACCACCGGGCACCGCGAGGCCGGGCGGTACGGGAACACCGCCGGCCGGACCCACCGGCGCGCCCGGGGCGTTCGTACCGTCGGCGCCCTCAACGCGGGGCGCGTTGTAGCCGGCCGGCACCCGCGTGCCGGGGCCGACACCGTTCGGCGGCACCGGGCCGACACCGTTCGGCGGCACCGGCCCCACACCGTTCGGCGGCACCGCCGTCGGAGCGGCGGCGGCAGGCCCGCCCGGCAGCGCGAAGCCGCCCGGCGGAGCCACCGGCTGCGGAGGTTCGGGCCGCTGCGGCGGAGCCAGGGCCCGGCGACGGCCACGGGGTTCGTCCTGCGGCGCCTCCGGCTCACCGGAGGACAGGGCCAGCGCCCGGCGCCGCCCGCTGCCACCGGCGGGCACCGCGTCGCCGCCGGCCGCCGGGAGCGCGGGCAGCTGCGGTCCCGCCTCGGCCTCGTCACCGGCGCGGCCCCGGCGCCGGCCGGTCGCCAGACCGGCGGGGTTCACGGGCGACTGGGCCAGCTCGGCCGGACCGGAGGCCGGGGCCGGCGCGGCTGCCGCCCGGCGGCGGCCGGACGGCAGCTCCAGCGCACCGCCCTCGGCGGGGGCCGGCGGCTCGTCCTCCAGGAAGGCGTCGACGCCCCGCCGCGCCCGCTTGCCCTTCGGCTCCTCGGGAGCGGCGGGCTCGGGCTCCGGATCGGGCAGCGTGACGGTGCCCGCGCCGGCGCCCAGCGGGACCTCCAGCACGTACGCGCCGCCCGGCGCACCCGGCACCTCGACGGTCTGCAGCACTCCGCCGTGCGCGGCGACGATGCCCCGCACGATCGGCTCGTGCACGGGGTTCCCGCCGGAGTAGGGGCCGCGGACCTCGATCCGTACGACCTTGCCGCGCTGCGCGGCGGCCACGACCACCGTGGAGTCCATGTAGCCCCCGGCGGCCACCGGGGCCTTGCCGGTGGAGTCCACCCCGGCCACGTCCGCGACCAGGTGGGCGAGGGCGGTCGCCAGCCGGTCCGCGTCGACCTCGGCCTCGATCGTCGGCGCGTGGACGGCGAACTGGGCCCGTCCCGGCCCGATCAGCTCGACGGCACCCTCGACACCGGCCGCGACGACCCCGTCGAGCAGCACCTTCTTCTTGGCGAGCCTCTCCGTGCCCGCGTCGAGCCGCTGGAAGCCCAGCACGTTGTCGACCAGGGTCGTCATCCGGGAGTAGCCGGCGGCCAGATGGTGCAGCAGCTGGTTCGCCTCGGGCCACAGCTGTCCGGCGTCGTCCGCCGCCAGCGTGGCCAGCTCTCCGCGCAGTTCCTCCAACGGGCCGCGCAGCGCGTCGCCGAGGACGGCCAGCAGCTGGGCGTGCCGGGCGGCCAGGGCGTCGTAGGGGCGCCGGTCGGTGAACGTCATCACCGCGCCGACCAGCTGGTCCCCGTCCCGGACGGGCGAGGTGGTCAGGTCGACGGGCACGGCCTGCCCGGCCTTGTTCCACAGCACCTGGCCGCGCACCCGGTGCTTGCGACCGGAGCGCAGGGTGTCGGCGAGCGGGGACTCCTCGTACGGGAACGGCGAGCCGTCGGCGCGCGAGTGGATCGCGAGCGAGTGCAGCTCGCGGTTGCCGAGCTCGGTGGCGCGGTAGCCGAGGATCTGCGCGGCGGCCGGGTTCGCCAGGACGACGCGCCCGTCGGTGTCCGTGCCCACGACGCCCTCGGCCGCGGCGCGCAGGATCATCTCGGTCTGCCGCTGCGAACGGGCAAGCTCCGCCTCGGTGTCCACGGTGCCCGAAAGGTCCCGTACGACCAGCATGAGCAGTTCATCGCCGGTGTAGCGGTGCTGGTCGGCGTACGCGTCCCGGCCGTCCTCCAGGCCCGCGCTGGTGACCTCGACCGGGAACTCGCTGCCGTCCGTGCGCCGCGCGGTCATCCGCTTCGGCTTGGTGCGTCCGGGCTCCTCGTCGCCGGGGCGGCGCATCGAACCGGGGATCAGCTTGGAGTCGAACTCGGGCAGCAGCGACAGGAGCCCGCGCCCGACCAGACCGGTGCCGGGGGACTCGAAGACCTCGAGCGCGATGGAGTTCGCGTTGACGACCGTGCCGTTGGCGTTGACGAGCAGGAGCGCGTCCGGCAGTGCGTCGAGTATCGCTGCGAGGCGAGCAGCGCCTCGGGATGGCCTGCTGCTCACGTGGACGGTTCCTCCCTGACTACCGGCATGTCACGGGAGGAGTCTAAGGGCACCCGCCCGGCGGGCGGCGGCGGATGAGGGGGAGCTCTCACCGGATCGGGCTGCCTTCCGCGCGCCGTGCCTGGTCAGGAGCGCGCCGTCGGAAGGACAGGTTCCAATTCCTTCCACCGATTGATCTCGCAACCGTTCTTCCGGTCGTACGAGGCGTCGATCCGCTTGCCCCGCCAGGTGCCGGTGATCCGGGCCCGGGCCGGCCCGCCGTCGACCATCGTGCAGAACTGACGCTTCGAGACGGGGGCGAAGGGGTCCTCCTTCTCGCCCGACAGCCGGTCGAGCCGCGCACAGGCCTCGGCGGCCTTGGGGTGGCTGCCCCCGGGCGGGGCGCATTCCAGGGTGTACGTGCCGTCCAGCGAGCTCCCGCTCCCGGAGACGGCGACGGTCAGCTCGTCGGGCGGCGGCTCCAGCAGCCCGAGCGACGGCAGCGGCGGCAGGGGCCCGGCGGCTACGGCGGACGCGAAGGCGGCGAGGGCGAGGTGGCGCAGCATGACGCTCCCGGAGGGCAGGCGGTCGTACGCGTGCCCAACGAGCCGGCGCGGCGGACGTTGCGCGGCGCCGCGCCGCACGCCCCGCCGCGCTTCCGCACCGCCCGGGCCCCGCCCGCACTCACCGCGCTAAGGCTTTGCTCTGATCGGCCCGCGCCTTGTACCGTGGGGGTGGATTGGTGACCAGCCAGTGAGCTGTGTCATCATCTGCACGCACCCCCGTACGCGAGGGTGAGCTGGAGGCGTCGCCTAGTCCGGTCTATGGCGCCGCACTGCTAATGCGGTTTGGGTCTTAAAGCCCATCGAGGGTTCAAATCCCTCCGCCTCCGCGCTGTGATCACCGAAGCCCCGGTCCCCAGGACCGGGGCTTCGGTCGTTCCCGGCTCGGCGAGGCGGGTCGTTCCCGGCGCCGGAGGCCGCCCGCGGCTCCGCCGGCGTTCACACCCTGAGGCCGCCCGCCGCTCCGCCGGGGTTCACACCTTGACGCCGCCCTGCGGCGCAGCCGACCCCGTCCCGTCACCCGTCCGGCGGCGGGCCCGGCCCGCCCCCACATCCGCCCCATTTGGCGTTTCCGCAGGTCAGGGGCGGTTTGGATAACGGATTTCGCGTCCCGGCGAGGTCCATGTATTGTTGTTCTCGCAAGGCCAACGGGGCGAAAAACCCCGGGAAGCACAAGCACTCGTAGCTTAACGGATAGAGCATCTGACTACGGATCAGAAGGTTGCAGGTTCGAATCCTGCCGAGTGCACCAGCCAGAGGGCCCCGGACGAAAGTCCGGGGCCCTCTGTCGTTTCCTCGGCGTGGAGGGGGATTCGGGGCGTCCCGTGGCGCCCTGGGTCCTGACCGCCGGACGGGAGAGGGATCCGCATGTGGTGGTGCACCGGGATGCGCTGGACGGCGGCCGGACCGGTTCTGACCTGGTCCGCTCCGGGGCGCGGCACCCGCGAGAGCCCGCTCGCCGCCGGACGGCGGCTGGCCTTCACCGCCGAGGGGGCCCGGCGCTGCGTGGGGGTCCGGCGGGCCGGACGGTGGACGTCCTGCCCGGGCGCGCGGGAGATCCCGGCGGGGGCGGGGCGCGACCAGTGCACCGAGTGCGCGCGGCTGGACCGGTCCTTCTCCGTGGCGGCGGACACCAATGCCGCGGACCCGCGGACGTACCGCGTCTACCTGGCCTGGTTCGGCCCCGGCATGACCAAGGTCGGGATCACCGCGGAGGAGCGGGGCGCCGCCCGGCTGCTGGAGCAGGGCGCCGTCGCGTACACCTGGCTCGGGCGCGGCCCGCTGATGGCGGCCCGGCGCACGGAGGAGCTGCTGCGGGCGGCCCTCGGGGTGCCGGACCGGATCCCGTACGCGCGCAAGCGGGCGGTACGGGCGGTGCTGCCGCCGTTCGCCGAGCGGGCGGCCGAGGTCGCCGGCCTGCACGGGCGGGCCACCGCGTTGCCCGGCTGGGCCGAGACCCTGGAGCGGCTGCCCTGCGAAGTGGCCGACCACACCGCCGCGTTCGGGCTCGACGGGCTGCCGCGGCCCACCGGGGTCGTGGCGGGGCTGGTGCCGGGTGGAGCGGTCGCCGGGCTGCTCGCCGGTGCCGCCGGGCCGGACCTGCACCTCGCGGACGGGCTCGTCGTGGACACCCGGCTGCTCAGCGGCTGGGTGCTGGCCGCGGCCGGGGAGGGGGCGCGGACGTCCGTACCGGTGCGGCCCGCCGAGGAGGCGAGGGAGGAGCCGGAAGGGCTGTTCTGAGCGGCAAGGTCAAATCTTGGATCCCTTCGGGCGGCGGCCGTGGACACCGGGATCTTCCGCACCGGAAGGTGGTCGGCATGAGCATCCAGCCGCTTCCCGCCTTCGAACCCCCCTACCTGATGGCCGTGTTCACCTCGGTCCGCACCGAGGAGCCCGCCGGCTACGCCGAGACCTCGACCCGGATGGGCGAACTGGTCAGGGCCATACCCGGCTACCTCGGCCACGAGAACGCCCACACGCCCGGCGGCCTCAGCATCACCGTCGGGTACTTCCGCGACGAGCAGGCGCTGCAGCAGTGGCGCACGGACCTGGAGCACCAGCAGGCGCAGAAGCGCGGCCGCGACGAGTGGTACGAGAGCTACACCCTGCACGTCGGCACGGTCGAGCGGAGCCACGGCTTTGTGCGGGAGCGCTGAGCCGGCGGACGGCCCGGCGCGCGTCACCCCGCCGGCCGCAGAGGCCGACCCCGCCGGGACCACCGCCGAGGCGGTGCGCCGCTTCCGCGACCGCCTCGGGATCCCCGGCCTGGTCGACGTCCACACGCACTTCATGCCCGAGCGGGTGCTGGCCAAGGTCTGGGACTACTTCGACTCCGCCGGGCCGCTGACCGGCGTCGAGTGGCCCATCACCTACCGCCACGAGGAGGAGGAACGCGTCGCGCTCCTGCGCCGGTTCGGGGTGCGCGCCTTCACCTCCATGCTCTACCCGCACAAGCCGGACATGGCGGCCTGGCTGAACTCCTGGGCCGCCGGGTTCGCCGCCCGGACCCCCGACTGCCTGCACACCGCGACCTTCTTCCCGGAGGCCGGGGCGGCGGCGTACGTGCGGGGAGCCGTGGAGCAGGGCGCCCGGGTCTTCAAGGCACACCTCCAGGTCGGCGGTTACGACCCCAACGACGACCTGCTGGACCCCGTCTGGGGCCTGCTCGCCGAAGCCGGCCTGCCCGTCGTGATCCACTGCGGTTCCGGCCCGGCCCCGGGCAAGCACACCGGACCCGAGCCGGTCGCCCGGCTGCTCGCCCGCCACCCGAGGCTGCCCCTGGTGATCGCGCACATGGGCATGCCGGAGTACGAGGACTTCCTGGCCCTCGCCGGGGCGTACCCGGAGGTCAGGCTGGACACCACCATGGCCTTCACCGACTTCGCCGAGCGGCTGGCCGGCTTCCCGCCGGGGGCGCGGGACCGGCTGGCCGACCTGGGGGACCGGATCCTGCTCGGCACCGACTTCCCCAACATCCCGTACCCGTACGAGCACCAGCTGGAGGCCCTCGAACGCCTGGGGCTCGGGGACGACTGGCTGCGCGCCGTCTGCCACGACAACGGCGCCGGCCTCTTCGGCCTGCCCGGGGCAGGAGACCGCTGAGGGCTTTCTCAGGAAATTCACAGACTGGCGCAAGAGGGCTCTCAGCGGCCCCGGCCAGCCTGGGCACCATGACCGCGACCACTCACACCACGTCCGCGTCCCGCGCCACGCAGTTCGTCCGCCCCGACGGCGGGCCCTGCAGGGTCCTCGTCGTCGACGACGAGGCCGCGCTCTCCGAGCTGCTCTCCATGGCCCTGCGCTACGAGGGCTGCGACGTGCGAAGCGCCGGGGACGGAGCGGGCGCGGTACGGGCGGCCCGTGAGTTCCGGCCCGACGTGGTGGTCCTGGACATCATGCTGCCGGACATGGACGGCCTGACGGTGCTCGGCAGGCTGCGCCGGGAGCTGCCGCACGTCCCGGTCCTCTTCCTGACCGCCAAGGACGCGGTCGAGGACCGCATCGCCGGCCTGACCGCCGGCGGCGACGACTACGTGACGAAGCCCTTCAGCCTGGAGGAGGTCGTCGCCCGGCTGCGCGGCCTGGTCCGGCGGTCGGGCGCGGCGGCCGCGGCCCGCAGCGAGTCCGTGCTGGTCGTCGGGGACCTGACGCTGGACGAGGACAGCCACGAGGTGACGCGGGGCGGGGACGAGATCCACCTGACCGCCACCGAGTTCGAGCTGCTGCGCTACCTGATGCGCAACCCGAGGCGCGTGCTGAGCAAGGCGCAGATCCTCGACCGGGTGTGGTCGTACGACTTCGGCGGCCAGGCCAACGTGGTCGAGCTGTACATCTCCTACCTGCGGCGCAAGCTGGAGACCGGACGCACGCCCATGATCCACACCAGGCGCGGGGCCGGCTATCTGATCAAGCCGGGGGAGTAGTGGCCGCGAAGCGCCGTTCCCGCACGTCACAGGGCCGCCGGGCCGCGCGTACCCGGCGGCCCTCGCCGCTGCGTGCCCGGGGGCCCTGGTCCCTGCGGACCCGGCTGGTGGTCTCCGCCGTGGCGCTGATCGCGGTGGTCGGCGCGGCCATCGGCACGGTCACCACCCTCGCCCTGCGCACCTACCTGGAGGGCCGGCTCGACGAGCAGCTGCGGACCGCCGTGGAGATGTCGTCCCGCGACCGGGACCCCGACCGCCCCCCGCTCCGCTTCGTCTCCGCCCCGGGCAGTCCCCTGGACACGGTGGGCGCACGCCTGGCGGCCGACGGCACGGTCGCCGAGGACGGCCGCAGCGTGGCCCGGGGCCCTGCCCCCGGCAGCCTGGTGGCCCTGACCCGGGCCCAGGCCGATGCGCTCGGGGAGGCCGCGGACCCGGCCGCCACCCGGGCGGCCACGGTCAGCCTCCCCGGACTGGGCGACTACCGGGTGCTGACCGCCGCCGACGGCAGCTTCGTGCTCGGCTTCCCGCTCTCCGGCGTCCAGTCCACCGTCACCACGCTCATCGTGGTCGAGGTGTGCGTCACGGCCGCTGGTCTCCTCGCGGCGGGGCTCGCAGGCCAGGCCCTCGTCTCCGTCGCCCTGCGCCCGCTCCGCCGGGTCGCGGCCACCGCCACCCGAGTCTCCGAACTACCCCTGCACAGCGGCGAGGTGGCGCTCCACGAGCGGGTCCCGGCTGCCGAGGCGGATCCGCGCACCGAAGTGGGGCAGGTCGGCGCCGCCCTCAACAGGATGCTGGGACACGTCGGTTCGGCCCTCGCCGCGCGCCAGGAGAGCGAGACCCGGGTGCGCCAGTTCGTCGCGGACGCCTCCCACGAACTGCGCACGCCCCTGGCCTCCATCCGCGGATACGCCGAACTCACCCGGCGCGGACGCGAGGAGGTGGGCCCGGACACCCGGCACGCCCTCGGGCGGATCGAGTCGGAGGCCACCCGCATGACCGGACTGGTCGAGGACCTGCTGCTGCTCGCACGGCTCGACGCGGGCCGCCCGCTCCAGCACGAGGACACCGATCTCGTGCCCCTGGTCCTGGACGCCGTCAGCGACGCCCGCGCGGCCGGCCCGGAGCACCGCTGGCGCCTGGAGCTCCCGGACGAGCCCGCCGAAGTGCGGGCGGACGCGGCCCGGATCCAGCAGGTGCTGGTCAACCTGCTCGCCAACGCCCGGACGCACACCCCGCCCAACACCACGGTGCTGGCGCGTGTTTCACGTGAAACGACGGTTTCACGTGAAACATCCACCCGGACTCCCGCCGTGCTGCTGGAGATCGAGGACAACGGCCCGGGCATCCCGCCCGACCTGCTCCCCCACGTCTTCGAACGCTTCGCGCGCGGTGACGCCTCCCGCTCCCGCCAGGCCGGGTCCACCGGTCTGGGGCTGGCCATCGTGCAGGCCGTGGTCTCGGCGCACGGGGGCCGGGTCGACGTGCAGAGCGCGCCGGGCCGGACCCGCTTCCAGGTGCGGCTGCCGGCCGCGGACTCCCGCCCGTACTCACAGGCGGGCCACAGTCTCACCACACAGGGGTGACAGCGGGTCTGGCGAGGGTCGGACCATGCGAACCGAACCGGCCGCAGCGGCCCTCTCCCCCGGCACCCTTCCGGCCCGGCGTCACCTGCCCGCCCACCTGCCGGGCGCGCCCGTCCTGGACGTGGTGATCCCGGTCTACAACGAGGAACGGGACCTCGGGCCCAGCGTCCGCCGGCTCCACGAGCACCTGGCGAACACCTTCCCGTACGCCTTCCGGATCACCATCGCCGACAACGCGAGCACGGACAGCACCCCGGAGGTGGCCGCCCGCCTCGCCGCGACGGTGCCCGGCGTCCGCGTCCACCGCCTGGAGCAGAAGGGCCGAGGCCGGGCGCTGCGCACCGTCTGGTCGCAGTCCGAGGCCCCCGTGCTGGCCTACATGGACGTGGACCTCTCCACGGACCTCAACGCCCTGCTGCCGCTGGTCGCCCCGCTGATCTCGGGCCACTCCGACCTCGCGATCGGCACCCGGCTGGCGGCCTCCTCGCGCGTGGTGCGCGGCCCCAAGCGGGAGTTCATCTCCCGGGCCTACAACCTGATCCTGCGCTCCTCGCTCGCCGCCCGCTTCAGCGACGCCCAGTGCGGCTTCAAGGCCATCCGGCGCGAGGTCGCCGAGCGGCTGCTGCCGCTGGTCGAGGACTCCGGCTGGTTCTTCGACACCGAGATGCTGGTCCTGGCGGAGCGCGCCGGGCTGCGGATCCACGAGGTCCCGGTCGACTGGGTGGACGACCCCGACTCCACCGTCCACATCGTCCGGACGGCGACCGAGGACCTGAAGGGCGTCTGGCGGGTGGGCCGGGCCCTGGCCGTCGGCGCGCTGCCCCTGGACCGCCTCGCCCGGCCCTTCGGGGACGACCCCCGCGACCGGGCGCTGGAGGGCGTACCGCGCGGGCTGGCCCGGCAGCTCGTCGGCTTCTGCGTGGTCGGGGTCCTGAGCACGCTGGCCTACCTGCTGCTGTACTCCGCCTTCCGCACCGCCCTCGACCCGCAGGCCGCCAACGCGGCGGCCCTGCTGCTCTCGGCCGTCGGCAACACGGCCGCCAACCGCAGGCTCACCTTCGGCGTCCGCGGCCGGGAACGCGCCGTACGCCACCAGGCCCAGGGACTGGTCGTGTTCGGCATCGGCCTGGCCCTCACCAGCGGCTCCCTCGCCGCGCTCGGCGCCGCCACCAGCACCCCCGCCCACGGCACCGAACTGGCCGTCCTCATCACGGCGAACCTCGCCGCGACGGTCCTGCGCTTCCTGCTCTTCCGCGCCTGGGTCTTCCCGGAGCGCCGCACCACCGACGTGAAGGACTCGATCCGATGACCGCAGTGCTCACCGCACCCCTGCCCGTCCGGGCCGCCCCGGCGGCCGCACGGGCCCGCTGGGAGCGGCCGGCGCCGGCCGCGCTCCTGCTGGCCACCGCCGTCCTCTACCTCTGGAACCTCAGCTCCTCCGGCTACGCCAACTCCTTCTACTCCGCTGCCGTCCAGGCCGGCAGCGAGAGCTGGAAGGCCTTCTTCTTCGGTTCCTCCGACGCCGCGAACTCCATCACCGTCGACAAGCCCCCGGCCGCCCTGTGGCCGATGGCCCTGTCGGTACGGCTGTTCGGCCTCGGCTCGTGGCAGATCCTCCTCCCGCAGGTCCTGATGGCCGTGGGCACCGTGGGCGTGCTGTACGCCTCCGTGAAGCGGCAGTTCGGGTCCGCGGCCGGCCTGATCGCGGGCGCGGTCTTCGCGCTGACGCCGGTGGCCGCGCTGATGTTCCGCTTCAACAACCCCGACGCCCTCCTCACGCTGCTGATGGCGGTCACCATCCACTGCGTGCTGCGCGCGCTGGAGGGCGCTCACACGAAGTGGCTGGTCTGGGCGGGCGTCGCGCTCGGCTTCGCCTTCCTCGCCAAGACCCTCCAGGCCTTCGTGATCCTCCCGCCGCTCGCCGTGCTGTACGCCGTGTGCGCGCCCACCCGGCTCCGGCGCAGGCTGGGGCAGCTGGCGCTGGCCGGCCTGGCGATGGTGGCCGCGGGCGGCTGGTGGGTCGCGATCGTGGAACTCTGGCCGGCGTCGTCCCGCCCGTACATCGGCGGCTCGCAGAACAACTCCTTCCTGGAGCTGACCTTCGGCTACAACGGCCTCGGCCGGATCAACGGCAACGAGACCGGCAGCGTCGGCGGTGGCGGCCGCGGCGGCGGTCAGGGCGGCGGCTGGGGTGAGACGGGCATCGACCGGCTCTTCTCCTCCAACATCGGCGGCCAGATCTCCTGGCTGCTCCCGGCCGCCCTGGTGCTGCTGGTGGCCGGCCTGGTGGTGACCTGGCGGGCCAAGCGGGTCACCGACGCGCTCGACTCCATGGCCCGCGCGGCCTTCCTCGCCTGGGGCGGGGCGCTGCTGATCACCATGGCGGTGTTCAGCTTCATGCAGGGGATCTTCCACGAGTACTACACGGTGGCGCTGGCCCCGTACGTCGCGGCGCTCGTCGCGATGGGGGCGAGCGTGCTGTGGGAGGAGCGCGGGGCGCCGGCCGCCCGGCTCACGCTCGCCGGCACCGTCCTGCTGACCGCCGGATGGTCGTACGTGCTTCTCGGCCGCTCCTCCGACTACCTGCCCTGGCTGCGCTGGGCCGTCCTGGTGGGCGGCGCGTTCGCGGCGGCCGGTCTGCTGCTGCGCCGCACCGGCCTGGCCGCCGGCGCGCTGGGCCTGGCGGTGGCGCTGGCGGGCCCGCTGGCCTACACCCTGACCACGGTGAACACCGGGCACACCGGCTCCATCGTGACGGCGGGCCCGGCGGTGGCCGGCAGCCGGGGCGGCCCCGGCGGCTTCGGCGGCCCGCGCGGCGACGACGGCCGCCCCGGCATGCCGAACCTCCAGGGCGGCCCGCAGGGCCAGAACCAGGGCCAAGGCCAAGGCCAGTTCCCCGGCGGCGGCACCGGCGGCCTGCCCCCGGGCATGAACCAGGGCGGCCAGAACCAGGGCGGCCAGAACCAAGGCGGTCAGAACCAGGGCGGCCCGCAGGGCGGCTTCCCGATGGGCCGGCCCCCCACCGGCACCGGCAACGCCACGGGCCCCACCGGCACCTTCCCCGGCACCGCGGAACGCGGCGGCGCCGGAGGCCGTGGCGGCGGCCTGGGCGGCCTGCTCAACGGCGCGAACGTCAGCGCCGCGGCCAAGGCGGCCCTGAGCAAGGACGCCGGGAACCACACCTGGGTCGCGGCAGCCATCGGCTCCCAGAACGCGGCGAGCTACCAGCTGGCCACCGAGAAGCCGGTGATGGCCATCGGCGGCTTCAACGGCAGCGACCCCTCCCCGACCCTGGCCCAGTTCAAGAAGTACGTCGAGGACGGCCGCATCCACTACTTCATCGCGGGCGGCGGGATGGGCGGCGGCATGGGCGGCCCCGGAGGCGGTGGCAGCAGCAGCTCCATCAGCACCTGGGTGACCGAGAACTTCACCCAGGTCACCATCGGCGGCGCCACCTTCTACGACCTGACGGCCCCGAAGGCCTGACGGCACGCGAGGCGCGACGCCCCGGGGCCCGACGGCCCCGACGCCCCGACGCCCGACGGCGGACGGCGCACGGCGGACGGCCCGAAGCCCTAAGGCACCCGGGGCCCGGCCCGAAAGCCGCCCCTTCACCTGGGGCACCCTCTAGCATCAAGACGGGCGGACCGGGCATTCCGGGCCGGGCCGGTCCTCCCCGGACCGGATCCGGGTGACCCGCAGGACGGAGGGTGCCTCATGGTGACCGCGGCCGACCGCACGAGCGTGTGGCTGGCGTCCAAGCCGGCCGCCGGGACCAGACGCCGTAGCGAGCAGCCCACCGGGCTGGACCGCGAGAAGATCACGGCGGCCTCCGTCCGGCTGCTCGACGCGGAAGGCCTCGCAGGGTTCTCCATGCGCCGCCTGGCCGCCGACCTGGGGGTCACCGCGATGTCCCTGTACTGGTACGTCGACACCAAGGACGACCTGCTCGAACTGGCCCTGGACGCCGCCCTCGGCGAGCTCCCCCTGCCCCCCGAGCCGGGGTCCCCCGCAAACCCCGCCCCGAGCGCCCGCAGCTGGTCCGACCGGCTGCGGGCGCTCGCCTGTGGGTACCGCCGCCTGCTGGCCGTACACCCGTGGCTGCCGGCCCTGTCGGCCGAGTACCCCAACATCGGGCCGCACGCCCGCGCCTTCGACACCGCCCTGATGCGGCTGCTCGGCGCGACCGGGCTGGCCGCGCCGCGGCGGTCCGGCGCGCACCTCGCGGTCAGCCGGTTCCTGCACGGCTGCGGCACGGTCCGTCAGGCCCCGGAAGGCGACTTCCACTTCGCCCTGGACCTCCTGGTGGCGGGCATCGAGGCGCACGCGAGACCGGCCTGACCCCGCGTACGGGCACCAGCCGGCACCGGCCTAGGCCCGCCGCATCCGCTGGAGCACCCGCGCGCTCTCCCGCTCGACGGCAACCTTGCCGTACTTGTTGACCAGCGCCAGGTAGAAGAGCCCCGGAGCGGTCGGGGACCACAGTCCCGTCCGCTCCTCGTCGAAGATGAACCGCGTCACCGGATCGATCTCGAAGTCGACCAGCTCGTGCCGGTCGTGCTCCCACTTGTCCGAGACCCCGCGCGAACGGCGGGCGATGAACTCGTCCGAGGTCACCCGCCGCAGTCGCGCCATGAACAGCGCACCCCACTGGTGCGTGCCCTTGTCGATGGTCAGCGCGAGCATGTTCAGCCGGTACTCGTCGGGGCTGAGCGCCAGCTCCTCGCTGAGCCCCCGCCGCGCCACGTTGAAGATGTTCGGCGCCTGCCGGGCCGAGTTGTCCACCACCCGCGACAGCGCCTCGTTCGCCGAGGAGTTCCAGGTGCCCGGGTGCGAGCCGACCATGTTGCTGCGCCGGGAGACGATCAGCTTCTCGTCCCGGGTGATCACGGCGACGTTCGTGCCGAAGGACGAGCCCATGAAGGCGGGCACGTCCAGCGGGTCGTACGGGTCGACGTACTTGGCCCGGACCGTGAGGCCGTCCGGGAGCACCTCGTCGAGCTGCTGCGTGGCCTGGAAGTTGTAGTAGTCGGAGTTCAGCAGCTGGATGTAGATCTCCGGCGCCTCGGACTCCGCGATCCGCCCGATCGTCACGCGGTCGACCGCGTAGTTGAGCCCGTTCCAGAAGTACTGCTCGCCCGCCAGCCGCTTCGCGTCCTGCTCGGCCTCGATCCGGGCCCGCACCGCGTACAGGTCCTCGGGCAGCTCGACGTCCTCGTCGATGGTGCGTACGTGGACCGAGTCCTCCGGGATCACGCTCTCGCCGTCACCCTCGACGATCAGCAGGTCGGTCTGGAGCGGACCCCAGGTGAAGGGCTCCCAGGACGCGCTGCTGCCGAACGGTGCGAACGCCCGCTCCCGCCCCCGGACGAGCGCCGGCACCGGCACGCCCGGCAGGCCGTCCTCGACGGGCCCGTCGAGGGCTCGGTTGCGGACCAGCGCCAGCTGCCCGCCGAGGGCACGGTTGTGCTGGTCCGGCTGCGGATAGCCCTTGGCGACCAGGCTCCGGCTGACCCGCCGGAAGATGGTGTCCATGTCGAGCACCTCGGCGCCGCCCTCGATGCCGCTGTGCAGCGTGTGCACCAGCTCGCCGGTGAAGGCGGTGTACGTGGCCTCCCGTGGGGCCACCGCCAGCCGGGTCGGCGTGGTGGCGGCCCACACGACCGTGCCGTGGACGTCGGTGTTCTCGTCGCCCATCACCACGCCCATCTGCTCGTCGGCCGCCTGGCCGCTGTAGCAGCAGTCGAGGATGACGATCCGCCGGGTGGCGGGGGAGTCGCCCTGGAGCATGGCGCTGCGCACCCACTCGTAGTGCACCGAGTCGTAGCGGGCCGCGAACCGCGGCTTGCGGGTGTTCTTCAGGGCCAGGTACAGCCCGCCCTCGTCGGAGAGGCCGTGCCCGGCGAAGTAGAAGATCAGCGCGTCGGTGGCCCGCTCGGCCGCCGTCTCCAGCACCGTCATCACGTCGTCGGCCCGCTCGGGGTTCCGGATGACGTGGCAGTTCTCCTGGGGCAGCCCCCAGTAGGCGGGGTCGGTCAGGATCCGGCGGAGCGCGTCGAGGTTCCGGTCCACGGACTCGATGTCCGGGTGGAACTCGTACTGCGAGCCGCCCACCAGCACGGCCTGGGAGCGCTCCGGGCGGGGCAGGAGCGAGCTCACCGGGCCTCCTCGGGGCGTGCCCCGTCCTCCAGCACCGCCTGGACCTCCTCCGGCGAGGCGTCCGGGGCCAGCACGGTGTCCCCACCCTCCCGCCGGATCGTGCGAGGGCGCTGCCGTGAGCGCGAGGCCAGCCAGGTGGCGACCGAGACCGCCAGGCCGGCGACCGCGACCGCGTCGTTGATGATCACGTGCACGGCCTCGAGCGCGCCGCCCATGGCCTCCGGGTCGGGCTCGCTCTCCACGAGCCGGATCGTGGTCCTGCCCCGCAGCTCGGGATCCTGCTTGAGCCACTTCAGCAAGGACTGCAGTTCCGTCTCGTCCTCAGGGCCCGTGCCGACGATCTTGAATTCCACCTGGACACCCCCGTCCGGTGTCGCTTCCCCCATGACCAGGACAGGATTCAGTCCTGTCGAGTCCATGGTCAATACCCGTCCCCTGGAGGGGTGTTATTCGGCCGCGGCTGCCTGATCCGGCACGTCGGCCTTCGACTTGAGGGCCACCTCCCGGATGAAGAGGCAGAGCAGCAGCCCGACCAGGGCCGTCGGTGCCGCGTACAGGAACACGTCCGCCACGCCGTGGCCGTACGCCCCTTCGACGATCTCCCGGAACGGGGCGGGCAGCCTGTCGAGGTCGGGGATCCCGCCGCCGGCGGTGCCGCCGTGGCCGAGGGCCGCGCCCTTGGGACCCAGTTCCGCCAGGCCTTCCTTGACGTAGTGCGTCACCCGGCTCGCCATCACGGCGCCCAGCGCGGACACGCCGATCGCGCCGCCGAGGGAGCGGAAGAAGGTGACCACGGAGCTGGCGGCGCCCAGGTCCTCGGGCGCCACCTGGTTCTGGGTGGCCAGCACCAGGTTCTGCATCATCATGCCCAGGCCGAGGCCGGTCAGGGCCATGAAGACCGCGATCATCCAGTACTCCGTGTCGTACCGGATCGTGCCGAGCAGCCCCAGGCCGGCGGTGAGCAGCACACCGCCGGAGACCAGCCACGCCTTCCAGCGGCCGGTCTTGGTGATGACCTGGCCGGAGACCGTGGAGGAGACGAAGAGTCCGCCGATCATCGGGATGGTGAGGATCCCGGACATGGTCGGCGACTCGTTCCGGGCGAGCTGGAAGAACTGGCTGAAGAACACCGTTCCCGAGAACATCGCGACGCCCACGAACAGCGAGGCGGCCGACGCCAGCGCGATCGTCTTGTTGCGGAAGAGCCGCAGGGGGATGATCGGCTCGCTCGCGCGGGCCTCGACGAGCACGAACAGCAGGCCCAGCAGCACGGCGCCGCCGGTCATGGCGTACGTCTGCCAGGACACCCAGTCGTACGAGTCCCCGGCCTGCGTGACCCAGATCAGCAGCAGCGAGACGGCGGCCGAGACCAAGAAGGCACCTGCCCAGTCGACCTTGACGTCCCGCCGCACGACCGGCAGCCGGAGGGTCTTCTGGAGCACGACCAGGGCGATCACGGCGAAGGGCACGCCGACGTAGAAGCACCAGCGCCAGCCCAGCCACTCGGTGTCGGTGATGACACCGCCGAGCAGCGGACCGCCGACGGTGGCGACGGCGAACACGGCGCCGAGGTAGCCGCTGTAGCGGCCGCGCTCGCGCGGCGAGATCATCGCGGCCATCACGATCTGCGCGAGGGCGGAGAGGCCGCCGACGCCGATGCCCTGGACCACGCGGCAGGCGATCAGGGTGCCGGTGTTCTGAGACAGGCCGGCGACGACCGAGCCCAGCACGTAGATCACCAGGGATATCTGGACCAGCAGCTTCTTGCTGAAGAGGTCGGCGAGCTTGCCCCAGAGGGGGGTGGCGGCCGTCATGGAGAGCAGCGCGGCCGTGACCACCCAGGTGTAGGAGGACTGGGTGCCGCCGAGTTCGCTGATGATCTGCGGGAGGGCGTTGGAGACGATCGTGGAGGACAGGATCGCCACGAACATGCCGAGCATCAGCCCGGACAGCGCCTTCATGATCTGCGGATGGGTCATCGCGGGTGCGGTGGCGTCGGACTGGCCTCCCCGCACGTCCGGGGACGTGGTTGTCGCCATGCTCTTGGCTTTCCTTCTCTCGTGTCTCAGAAGCTCGACCGCAGCCGGGCCAGCAGGGTGTTGAGTACGTCGACCTCGTCGTCGGACCAGTCCGCCAGGGCGGTCTCCAGCGCGGCCGAGGCCCGCGCGGACAGCAAGCCCAGCAGTTCGCGGCCGGCCGGGGTGAGCCGCAGGATGCGGCAGCGCCCGTCCGCGGGGTCGGCCAGCCGGTCGAGCCAGCCGTGCTCGGCGGTGTGGGCCACATGGCGGCTGGTGACCGACATGTCGACACCCAGCAGCTCGGACATCCGGCTCAGCCGCATGTCACCGTGCCGGTCGAGCACGGTGAGGACGGCGGCGGAACCGGGCGGGCAGTCGAAGGGGAGGGTGCGGGCGAGCCCGCGTTTGACCGCGCCGATCGCGGACAGCTGGCGGGCCAGTTCCTCGTACCGGGGCCGGGTGGCCATAGGGCGGTCCCCCCATCTTGTTGCTTAGAGCAACCATAGGATCTGTTGGTTGCTACAGGCAAATGAATTCGGTGAGGAAGCGGTAAAGGGATCGGAAAGGTTGGCCCGGGACGGGCTTGGGCGCGGCGGTTCCGGTTCGCTAGGGTCCTTGCCCATGTCACACAACGCTCAGGGCCCCGACGCCCACTACGACCCGGCGGGCAACACCCAGATGTTCCGCGCGTTCGTCGACGAGGGCGAGCCGCACCGCCCGGCCGCCGCGGTGCAGGGCTCCTCCGGCCCCCGCGTGGGCCTGATCATCGGTGTCGTCGCCGTCATCGCGGTGCTGGCGGGAGTCGCCTGGCTCGCACTGGCCTGAGGCCGCGGGGGCGCCCGGCGCCCCCACCGGCCCTCACGCCCAGGTGGCGGTCACGTCCCGGGTCTCGACGTGCATGCCGAGCGGCACCCGCCAGGCCTCCACGCAGACCAGGTACGTCTTCTCCTTCGAGGACCGGGCCGCGACCGGCGCCGGCACCGGCTGCTGCGTCTCGATCGTGGCCCAGTCCACGCCGAGCGCGCCGATGATGTGCGTGTAGAAGGTCACGGTCCCCGAACGCACCGCCGTGCCACCGCTGTTGCGGAAGGTGATGGTGACGTTCTCGCACCACCGGTCCTCCGCCGCCGAACGCTCCGGCGTGCCCAGGGTGAGCCTGGCCGGGCTGACCGGGTCGGTGCTGCCGCCGGTGCTCCCGCCGCTGGTGCCGCCTCCGCCGGAGCCGCCGCCCGAACTGCCGCCGCCGGTGGTCCCGCCGGTGGTCCCGCCGGTGGTCCCGCCCGTGCTGCTCGTGCCGCCGGAGCTGCTCGTGCCGCCCGAACCTCCCGAGCCGCCGGACCCTCCGCCGCCCGAGCCCCCGGAGGCGCCCGAGGCGCCCGAGCCGCCCGTGCTCCCGCCGGAGCCGCCGGAGCCGCCCGTGTCCCCCGCGCCGCCCCCGCTCGTACGGCCGGCCCCGCCGCCCGCGACACCACCGGCCGAGCCGCCGCCCGTACCGCCGGACGCGCCGGGCAGTCCCGTACCCCCGGCCGCCGCCCCGCCCGTGGAACCCGCCGGGCCGGGTGAGACCGACGCCGAGGCGGACGCCGTCGGGCCCGGGGCGCCCGGCAGTGGCTGGAACTCCACCTTCCCCTTGGGCGCCACCGGTACGGACGCCCCCGCGGCGTCGGACAGGGCGACGTACCCCGTACGCCCCTCGGAGCCGCAGCCGGCCAGCGCCGCGCACAGCACGGCCGCCGAGGCGAGCAGTGCGCCCCGGCGGCCGGTCATACAGGCCTTCGACATCGCGGACATCGCGCCAGTGTTGCTGACGGTCCGTCAATTGTGAAGCGCGCGAACGCGGTCGGGGCGGGGTCAGTCCCCGATCAGCCCCTGACGCAGCTGCGCGAGCGTCCGGGTCAGCAGCCGGGAGACGTGCATCTGCGAGATCCCGACCTCCTCGCCGATCTGCGACTGGGTCATGTTGGCGAAGAAGCGAAGCATGATGATCTGCCGCTCCCTGGGCGGGAGTTTGGCCAGCAGCGGCTTCAGCGACTCGCGGTACTCGACGCCCTCCAGCGCCGTGTCCTCGTACCCCAGGCGGTCGGCCAGCGAGCCCTCGCCGCCGTCGTCCTCGGGCGAGGGCGAGTCCAGCGAGGACGCGGTGTACGCGTTCCCCACCGCGAGGCCGTCGACGACCTCCTCCTCCGACACCCCGAGTACGGCGGCCAGTTCGGTCACCGTCGGCGAGCGGTCCAGCTTCTGGGCCAGCTCGTCGCTCGCCTTGGTCAGGGCCAGCCGCAGCTCCTGGAGCCGCCGCGGGACGCGGACCGACCAGGAGGTGTCGCGGAAGAAGCGCTTGATCTCGCCCACGACGGTCGGCATCGCGAACGTCGGGAACTCCACGCCGCGTTCGCAGTCGAAGCGGTCGATGGCCTTGATCAGGCCGATCGTGCCGACCTGGACGATGTCCTCCATCGGCTCGTTCCGGCTGCGGAAGCGGGCCGCGGCGTACCGGACCAGCGGCAGGTTCAGTTCGATCAGGGTGTCGCGTACGTAGGCCCTTTCGGGGCTGTCCGCGTCGAGAACGGAGAGCCTCAGGAACAGGGAGCGGGAGAGGGTGCGGGTGTCGATGGCTTCCGAGCGGTCGAGCACTGCAGGAGCCTCGCTCTTGACGAGCGTAAGCACCTTGGAGCTGCCCTGTTCTGCGGACATGCCACCCCCTTGAGGTCGCGGACGGTCGCGTACGGCGCGCCCGTCGGAGGAACGCAGCCTCCACCTGAATACCGGAGGCGGGGCTGCGGCAAACGCGGTTCCAGCAGAATGTCACATGTCGGCAACACGCTGTAGCGCCAAGTCGACATATCTGTGCAGCAACAAAGGGGTATGTGCCGGAACTGTCGGGAAAGGCGTCCCGCGATCTCCACCCGTTCTGATTACGCCTCGATCCGGTTTGCGGATCTGAGCCGGGCGAAGCTCCGGGCGAGCAGCCGGGAGACGTGCATCTGCGAGACGCCGAGCTCCGCGCTGATCTGGGACTGCGTCAGGTTGTTGTAGTAGCGCAGGAGCAGGATCCGCTGCTCGCGCTCCGGCAGCTGGACGAGCAGGTGCCGTACGAGGTCCCGGTGCTCCACGCCGGCCAGCTCGGGGTCCTCGTACCCCAGCCGGTCCAGCAGCCCGGGCAGCCCGTCGCCCTCCTGGGCGGCCTCCAGGGAGGTGGCGTGGTACGAGCGTCCCGCCTCGATGCAGGACAGCACCTCCTCCTCGGTGATCCGCAGCCGCTCGGCGATCTCCGGGGTCGTGGGGGTGCGTCCGTGGGCCGTGGTGAGGTCCTCGGTGGCCGCGTTGACCTGGACCCACAGCTCGTGGAGCCGGCGCGGCACGTGCACGGTGCGGACGTTGTCCCGGAAGTACCGCTTGATCTCGCCGACGACGGTCGGCATCGCGAAGGTGGGGAACTGCACGCCCCGGTCCGGGTCGAACCGGTCGATGGCGTTGATCAGGCCGATCGTGCCGACCTGGACCACGTCCTCCATCGGCTCGTTGCGGCTGCGGAAGCGGGCGGCCGCGTACCGGACGAGTGGGAGGTTCGCCTCGATGAGGGCCCCGCGCACCCGGTGGTGCTCGGAGCTGCCACGTTCCAGGCACTTCAGCTGTCCGAAGAGCACCTGGGTGAGGGCCCTGGTGTCGGCGCCCCGGCTCTGGGTCCGCTCCGGGGCGGGGGGCTCGTCCTGCTGGGGCGGCACCTGAGGCGCTGTACTGGCCGGCACGGTCACGCCACCCCTTCATGTCCACTCATCGATCAAAAGCGGTCATAGCATCACAAGAGATGTGCACTGTGTGCAAGCACCGTATATCGCCGTGTTGAGGGCAAGTTGGACATATCGGGGAGGGGGTGCACGGAAGGGCCCCCCACCCGTCGGATGGGGGGCCCGAAGTCCGGAAACCGCTTCAGCGTACGGGTTCAGCGCACCAGTTCGGTCATGAACTCGCCGATGCCCTGGGCGGCGTCCGAGATCCCTTGGAAGCCTATTTGGACGAAATCAGCGGCTTTGGCCGGCTGGGTGATGATCGTGTAGAGCACGAAAACGACGAGGGCCCCCAAGATGATCTTCTTGGTGTCCATGATCGGTTCGGCCTCCCCTGCCGCGCCCTGCAAAGTCGCGTGAGTCTATCGGGTCTGGTAATGGACCTCACCAGACCTTTAAGGACCAATGACCTGGCGGTCCAGGTCCTTTGCCGCCGCTTCTCCGGGTGTGACAGGAGCAGGATTGTTGACGAGCCCCCCGGTTCTGGCAGGAAACCGGAGGGTGGAGGGACAGGACCTCACTGCGGGGTCCGAGCCGCATGCTTCCCCCCTGACTGCGGCCCGGACTGGCAGGTCCGTCCTCATCGGGGGGAGCGGCTTGTCCCCCCGATGCCGCTCCCCCCGCCCCCACGTCAGAAGGCCCCGGCCCCCAGGTCGGGGCCTTCTGCGCGTCTCGGGGAGGGGTGGGGGCGGGGGAACGGGGAGGGCGGGCCGGGGGCGGCCGCTACTCGAAGGCGCCCAGCAGGTTCAGCACCGGCGCCGCGGGCTCGACCACCGGCATCAGCTGGTCGGGGACGCTCATCAGCTGGTTCAGCTCGTTGAGCTTGTTCAGCTGGCCGCCGATCTCCTGGACGGACGGCGAGGCCTCGGCCGGCACGTCGGGTGCCGAGGTCGGGAGGAGTTCCTCGACCGGCAGGGGCGAGGCCGAGGCGGCGGGGGCGGCGAGGCCCGCTGCGGCGCCCGCGAGGGCGATGGCGGCCAGGATGCGCTGGGTCTTCGTCATGCCGTGACAACGCGGCAACGGGGTCCCCGGAAACGGAAGAGAGCCCCGATTCGTCCGAACCGGGGCTCTCGTTCACAGAGCGGTGGTGGAGGGATTTGAACCCCCGATGGGTTGCCCCATACTCGCTTTCGAGGCGAGCTCCTTCGGCCACTCGGACACACCACCGAGAGAGATCCTAGCCCACGATGGGGAGTGCTCCGCAACTTTGCCCGCCGTGGCCCTCCTCACGGCCCCCTGCGGCCTGCGTTCCGGCGGGTGGAGCCCGGGCTCAGCGGTCCCTGAAGAAGGCCGTGAGCTGCGTGGAGCACTCCTCGCCGAGCACTCCGGTGATCACCTCGGGGCGGTGGTTGAGCCGGCGGTCGCGGACCAGGTCCCAGAGCGAGCCGGCCGCCCCGGCCTTCTCGTCGGCCGCCCCGAAGACCACCCGCGCCACCCGCGACTGGACGAGCGCGCCCGCGCACATGACGCAGGGCTCCAGGGTCACGACGAGCGTGCACCCGTTCAGCCGCCACTCGCCGAGCCGTGCGGCGGCCCGCCGCAGGGCGAGCACCTCGGCGTGGGCGGTCGGATCGCCGGCCGCCTCGCGTTCGTTGTGGCCCGTCGCGAGTACGGAGCCGTCGGGCGCGAGTACGACGGCGCCGACCGGTACGTCACCGGTCAGCGCCGCCTTCGCGGCCTCGTCCAGGGCCTGGCGCATCGGGGCGCGCCAGGGGTCCCGTACGGGATCGGGCCGGTCCTGCTCGGCGGGCACTATCGGACGGTCTCCAGCACCTCGGAGGCACCGAGCGCGTCCGCGATCTCCGCGAGCGCGTCGGAACCGAAGGAGAACAGCTCGCGGGCGGAGACCCCGAGGTCGGCCAGGATCCCCGGGTCGCCGAGCGGCCCGGGCGGCACCGCCGGGGTGTCCGCCGACCCCTCGGCCGCCTCGTCCTCGTCGAACCCGGCGGCGGGCTCCGGTTCGCCGTCCTCCGTGCCGTCGAGGTCGACGAGTTCGTCGAGGTCGTCGTCGGACGCCGGGTCACGGCCGAGCAGTTCGTCGGTCAGCAGGATCTCCCCGTACGAGCTGCGGGACGCGGCGGCCGCGTTCGACAGGAAGATGCGGGGGTCGTCCTCGCCGTCGACGCGGACGACGCCGAACCAGGAGTCCTCCTGCTCGATGAAGACGAGGACGGTGTCCTCGTCGGCCGAGGCTTCACGGGCCAGTTCAGTCAGATCGGACAGCGTCTCGACGTCGTCGAGATCCGTGTCGCTCGCTTCCCACCCGTCTTCGGTGCGCGCGAGCAGTGCGGCGAAGTACACCGTGACTCTCCCACTGGTCATAGGCGTGCCGGTTGGGGGTCCCCCCGGCCGGAGGTGGGAGAGGTGGAACGGCCGTCGCGCCGTTCTGTGCCCCGCCCAATCGGCATCGTGGCAGAAACGGCGGCTTTGCGAGAGGTCTTCCGCGCTTGCGTCGCGTGGCGCCGTCCGGGGCTCCGGCCGGATCAGGGCAGGTGGGGCGCGGCGAAGGGCCCCGGGAAGGGGTCCGAACGGCGTGCGAAAACCTTTCGGCGGACGGCTCGGGGACGGTTCGTCACGCCGTGCCGCACGGCGTGGCGGGGCAGGACGGACCGGCGCGGCGCTGCCGGGCGTACGGCCGCGGCGCCCCGTGCCTCACCAGCGGAAGGTGCGCATCCGCATCTGCTGGCGCATCCGGGCGGCGCGGGCCCGGCGCGGCTGGACCCGGTCCCGCAGCTCCCGGGCCTCGTGCAGCTCGCGGAGGAACTGCGCGCGCCGCTGTCTGCGCTGCGCGGCCGTCTCCTCCGGCTCCGCCTCCGCGGTTCCCCGGTCTTCCCTCAGTTGCTCGTCGGGCATCGGCACCACCCCGGGCTGGTCCGTCGTCCTCCTCCGCGACGCGAGGGAGACCCCCGGCTCCCACCTTCCCCCGGACAGCCCCGTTGATGCCAGTGCCGGAGAGCACTCGGCGGGCTTCCCGCCCGGTTACTGTTGGGTCCATGCGGATCCATGTCGTCGACCACCCGCTGGTGGCGCACAAACTCACCACCCTGCGCGACAAGCGCACGGACTCCCCGACCTTCCGGCGGCTCGCCGACGAGCTGGTCACCCTGCTCGCGTACGAGGCCACCCGCGACGTGCGCACCGAGCAGGCCGACATCGAGACCCCGGTCGCGCCGACCACGGGCGTGAAGCTTTCGACCCCGCGTCCGCTGATCGTCCCGATCCTGCGGGCCGGCCTGGGCATGCTCGACGGCATGGTCCGGCTGCTGCCGACCGCCGAGGTGGGCTTCATGGGCATGGTCCGCAACGAGGAGACCCTGGAGGCCTCCACGTACGCGACCCGGATGCCCGAGGACCTCTCCGGCCGCCAGGTGTACGTCGTCGACCCGATGCTGGCGACGGGAGGCACGCTGGTCGCGGCCATCCAGGAGCTGATCAAGCGCGGCGCCGACGACGTCACGGCCGTGGTGCTGCTGGCCGCCCCCGAGGGCATCGAGGTCATGGAGCGCGACCTGGCTGGCCAGCCGGTGACCGTCGTGACGGCCTCGGTCGACGAGCGGCTCAACGAGCACGGCTACATCGTGCCGGGCCTGGGCGACGCGGGCGACCGCATGTACGGCGCGGCCGAGTAGCCGTACCGTCCTGCCGTCCCGGTGCCCGTCAGGCGCGCCGGGACGGGTTCAGCACTTCCGGGAGGGCGCGGGAGCGGGGTGGGCCAGTGCGGCCAGGACCCGGTCCGCGTCCTCCTTCTTGCTGAGCTCCTTGAAGGCGGTGCCCAGGATCAGGTCGACGTCCGCGGTCTCGCGCGTGTCGGTCTGCTGGGTGACCCCGGCGAGCTGCGCGCCGAGCACGGAGTACATGGCCTTGTCGGTCCTGGGCGAGCCGAGCAGTATCCCGGTGCCGGCGACCTTCTTGTCGAAGGTGGCGGGGGCGTTGCCGACCTTGCCCACCCGGAAGCCGCGCTTGCGCAGCTCGTCGCCGACGGCCTTGGCGAGGCCGCTGCGCGGGGTGGCGTTGTAGACGTTGACCGTGATCTGGCCGGGCTTGGGCAGCGCGACGGCCGGGGCGGCGGAGGCGGCCGGTTTCCCGGGCCTGCCCGTGACGCAGTCCCCGGCGTGCCCGGCGGCGGTCTTCTTCTCGTCGCCCCTGAACACCCCGATGAGCTGCAGCGTCCCGTATCCGAGCAGGCCGAGGGCCAGTATCGAGCCGAGGAGTGCGAGCACGATCCGGCGGCGGCGCCGGGGGCGGCGCATGCGGGGGTATGCGGTACCCGTGACGCGGTACTTTCCGCCCATGCCTGGGGGAGTGAGCATGCTCATGGGCGCAGCGTAGTGCGACCCGGTGACGATGCCTACTAAATGATCTATGAATAGCCCAGGGCCGACCCGAAAGGATCAATCGGCCTGCTCGGAGGGGCGGACCGATTGGTTCCGGGGACGGCTCCCGCGGCCGCTCAGCCCAGTTCGAGGACGCGCGCGTGCAGCACCTGGCGCTGCTGCAGCGCGGCGCGGACGGCGCGGTGCAGCCCGTCCTCCAGGTAGAGGTCGCCCTGCCACTTCACGACGTGCGCGAAGAGGTCGCCGTAGAACGTCGAGTCCTCGGCGAGGAGGGTCTCGAGGTCCAGCTGGCCCTTGGTGGTCACGAGCTGGTCGAGCCGTACCGGGCGCGGCGCGACGTCCGCCCACTGCCGGGTGCTTTCCCGTCCGTGGTCGGGGTAAGGCCGCCCGTTTCCGATGCGCTTGAAGATCACACGGAAAGCCTACCGGGCAAGTCCCTGCGGGCGCAGCCTCGGGACGTTGGTGCAAAGGTGGCGAATAGCGCTAATTCGGGAGTGATAGATGACGGGAAGCACCCCCTCGGCCGAGCCGGTGGCCACTCCGGGGCCGGCCGGAGAGATCGCCGCCGGGTACGCGTTCACCGGACCCGCCCTCGAGCTGGGCGCCCTGCTCTGGGACGGCGCGTGCCTGCCGGAGCACCGGATCCGCATCCCGCTGGCCGTGCTGAACCGGCACGGACTGGTCGCGGGAGCCACCGGCACCGGCAAGACCAAGACGCTCCAGCTGATCGCCGAGCAGCTGTCCGCCAACGGGGTGCCCGTCTTCCTCGCCGACATCAAGGGCGACGTGTCCGGCGTCTCCGCCCCCGGCACCCCGAACGACAAGGTCGCCGAGCGCGCCCGCGAGGTCGCCCAGGAGTGGGAGCCCGCCGGCTGCCCCAGCGAGTTCTACTCGCTCGGGGGGATCGGGCCCGGCATCCCGGTCCGCGCGACGGTGACCAGCTTCGGCCCCGTGCTGCTCTCCAAGGTCCTGCAGCTCAACCCGACCCAGGAGCAGTCCCTCGGCCTGATCTTCCACTACGCCGACGCCAAGGGCCTGGAGCTGGTCGACCTGAAGGACCTGCGGGCCGTGGTCGCCTTCCTCGTCTCCGACCGGGGCAAGGCCGAGCTCAAGGGCATCGGCGGGCTCTCGACCGTCACCGCCGGGGTGATCCTGCGGGCGCTGACCGCCTTCGAGCAGCAGGGGGCGACGCAGTTCTTCGGCGAGCCGGAGTTCGACACCGGGGAGTTCCTGCGCACCGGCCCGGACGGCCGGGGTGTGGTCTCCGTGCTGGAGCTGCCCGCCGTCCAGGACAAGCCGCAGCTCTTCTCGACCTTCCTGATGTGGCTGCTGGCCGACCTCTTCAACGACCTCCCGGAGGTCGGCGACCTGGACAAGCCCAAGCTGGTGTTCTTCTTCGACGAGGCGCACCTGCTCTTCAACGGCGCCTCCAAGGCCTTCCTGGAGTCGATCACGCAGACCGTGCGGCTGATCCGCTCCAAGGGCATCGGCGTCTTCTTCGTCACCCAGACACCGAAGGACGTCCCGGGCGACGTGCTCGCCCAGCTCGGCAACCGGGTGCAGCACGCGCTGCGGGTCTTCACCCCGGACGACGCCAAGGCGCTGAAGGCCACGGTGCGGACCTTCCCGCACTCGCCGTACGACCTGGAGGAGCTGCTCACCCGGCTGGGCACCGGCGAGGCCGTGGTCACCGTGCTGAGCGAGAAGGGCGCCCCGACGCCGGTCGCCGCCACCCGGCTGCGCGCGCCGCAGTCGCTCATGGGGCCGGTCGAGCCGGCCGCGCTGGACCGGGCGGTCAAGGCCTCGCTGCTCTGGTCGCGCTACGCGGAGGCGGTCGACCGGGAGTCGGCCTACGAGAAGATCGGCGCCGAGCAGGCCGCCGCCGAGGCCGCGGCGGAGGAGGCGGCCCGGGCGGCCGAGGAGGAGAAGCAGGCCAAGGCCGCGGCGCGGGCCGCTCCCAAGGCCCCGAAGGAGGACAGGTCGCTGGCCGAGCAGGTGGTCGGCAGCAGCCTCTTCCGCTCGCTGGCCCGCTCGGTCGGCACCCAGCTGGGCCGGGAGATCTCCCGCTCGATCTTCGGCACGGCGCGCCGCAGGCGCTGACCGCAGACGTGACCGGGCCCGGTCCGTCCCCGGGCCGCGCGGGAGGGCCCCCGTCCGGTGACCGGGCGGGGGCCCTCCCGTATCGCTGCGGCCTGCGGCCGGGTTACGCCGGCACCCGTCCCTTCCGCAGCGCCGAGCCGTAGGTCTCGTCCGCCGTCAGCCGGCGCAGCTCCTCCGAGATCAGCTCGGCCGTCGTACGGATCTTCAGCGCCACCTTGCGGTCGGGCTGGCCCGGCACGCCCAGCGTGGCGAGCGCCCCGCCGGGCCGGTCGACGGATATCTCGCCGGCCGCCGTGGTCATCCGTACGCGGGTGATCACCGGCCCCTCCGTGGGCACCCGCTCCACGCGCACCCCCAGCCGGTCCTCCAGCCAGCGGGCCAGCAGCTCCGCGCTCGGGTTGTCCGCCTCGCTCTCCACGGCGGCACCGGTCACCTGGTCGTGCCGCTGGTCGAGCGCGGCCGCCAGCAGCGAGCGCCAGGGCGTGAGCCGGGTCCAGGCCAGGTCGGTGTCCCCGGGCGCGTACGAGGCGGCGCGGTGCTCCAGGACCGACAGCGGGTCGAGGTTCGCGTAGGCGTCGGTGATCCGGCGCTGTGCCAGGGCGCCCAGCTCGTCCCGCGCCACGTCGGCGGGCGCGTCCGCGGGCCACCAGGCCACCACCGGAGCGTCCGGCAGCAGCAGCGGCAGCACCACGGAGCCGGTGTGCGAGGTCAGCTCCCCGTGCAGCCGCAGCATCACGATCTCGCCGCTGCCCGCGTCCGAGCCGACCCGCAGCTCGGCGTCCAGCCGGGTCTGGCGCAGCTTGTGGTGTCCGCGGGCGGTGCGCTTGATGACGGCGAGGATGCGACAGGGGTGTTCGCGCGATGCCTCGGAGGCCGCCTTGACCGCGTCGTACGCGTTCTCCTCGTCGGTGACCACGAGGAGGGTGAGGACCATGCCCAGGGTGGGGCTGCCGATGGCCTGGCGGGCCTGCAGCAGGGCGGCGTTGACCTTGCTTGACGTCGTATCGGTGAGTTCGGTCTTCATGATCTGGGAGTCTCGCAGCCCTAGGAGGCCGGCTTGGTGGTCTTGGCGGCTTTGGCGGCGGCCTTGGCCTGCTGTTTGTACGCGCGGACCTTCGCCAGCGACTCGGGCCCGGTGATGTCGGCCGCGGAGCGGTAGCAGTCCTCCTCGCCGTAGGGGCCGGCCGCCTCCTGCCAGCCGCGCGGCCGTACGCCGTACTGCTTGCCCAGCAGCGCGAGGAAGATCCGTGCCTTCTGGTCGCCGAACCCGGGCAGCTCCTTCAGCCGCGCCAGCAGGTCGGCCCCGCTGCCGGCGCCCTCCCAGACCGCCGCCGCGTCGCCGTCGTAGTGCTCGACGAGGAACTGGCAGAGCTGCTGGATCCGCTTGGCCATCGAGCCCGGGTAGCGGTGCACGGCGGGCTTCTCCGAGAGCAGCGCCGCGAAGGCGTCGGGGTCGTACGCGGCGATGGCGTGGGCGTCGAGGTCGTCCGCGTCCATCCGGGAGGCGATCGTGTACGGCCCGGAGAAGGCCCACTCCATGGGCACCTGCTGGTCCAGCAGCATCCCGGTCAGCGCGGCCAGCGGGCTGCGGCCGAGGAGGGCGTCCGCGTCGGGCTGCTGGGCCAGGTGGATCTGGATGTCCATAACTCCATGTTCGACTGATTTCGGTTTCCACGCGCGGGAGGGGCGCCGGATGGCTAGCGTGTGAACCCGGACACACCCACCCATGGTGATCAAGTGAGACGGAGTCATGATCATGACGGCTTTCCCCGAAGGCACGCCGTGCTGGGCCGACGCCATGTTCAAGGACGTCGAGGGCGCGAAGGCGTTCTACGGCTCGGTGCTGGGCTGGACCTTCACCGAGGCCGCGACGGAGTACGGGGGCTACACGCAGGCCTACTCGGACGGCAAGGCGGTCGCGGCCGTCGTCCCGCCGATGCCGGGCCAGGAGGAGGAGGCGCACTCGGCCTGGTGTCTCTACTTCGCCTCGCCGGACGTCGCGGCGACGGCGGAGAAGGTCAAGGCCGCGGGCGGCGAGATGCTGATGGAGCCGATGCAGGTCGGCCCCTTCGGCTCGATGATGCTGGCGAAGGAGCCGGGCGGTGCGGTCTTCGGCGTCTGGCAGGGCGGTGAGCACACGGGCTTCGAGAAGCAGAACGAGCCCGGGGCGTTCGCGTGGGCCGAGGTCTTCTCGCGCGAGCCGGGCAAGTCGGACGCCTTCCTGACGTCGGTCTTCTCGTACCGCAAGCAGAAGATGGCCGACGAGAACATGGACTACGCGGTCTTCGACCTCGGTGAGCAGCCGGTGCTGGGGCGGATGCAGATGGGCGACGACTTCCCGCCGCACATGCCCTCGTACATCTGCGTGTACTTCGCGGTCGACGACTGCGACGCGGCGGTCAAGAAGGCCACGGACCTCGGCGCGAAGCTCCAGTTCGGCCCGATGAGCAGCCCCTTCGGCCGCTTCGCGGCCCTGACGGACCCCCAGGGGGCCAACTTCTCCGTCATCGACCTGAACACGACGGAGGGCGAGATGCCGAAGTTCTCGGACGCGTAGGGGCTGCGCCGCTGCGGTGTGCGGTGGGCCGCGCCCGGGTCGTACGGACGACCCGGGCGCGGCGCACGTGCGCGGGCGGCTCAGTAGTCGGCCGCGGCCAGGCGTACGACCCCGGGTGGGAACGCCAGGGTCCCCCTCACTTCGGAGAAGCCCTTGAGCGTGAGCCTGCGGAGCCCGGGCATTTCCGCGAGAGGACGGATGTCTGCCTCGTGGCCGCGGCTCATGGCCGAGACGGTCAGGGCCCGAGCCCCGGGGAACAGCCGGGCGAGCGGCGCCAGGGGGTAGCTGCGGGTGTGCACGGTGGCGCTGGTGATCCAGGGCATCGCCGCGACGTACCCGACCGCCGGGCGGTCCAACCTCAGGTCCACCAGGGTGAGGTGCTTCAGACGCGGGAGGTGCAGGGCGTCGGCCTGCTCCAGGAAGCACGACCCGGGGAGGAGCAGGCGCCGGAGTGCGGGCCATCGGTTGAGGTGGTCCAGCCGTCCCGGCTCCTCCATGGAGAGCTCGCGCAGCCCTTCGTGGCGCGGGAGGTCGGCCATGGAGATGTACGGCGAAGGCCCGAAGCCGAGCACGCGCAGCGACTCCAGTGCCCCGAGGGCGTCCACGTCCAGCACCGCGCCCGGCGAGTCGAGCGTGAGGCAGCTGATGCGGGTGTTCAGCAGGCCGCCCAGGTCCTGGGCGTTCTGGCAGTCGGACAGTTCGAGAACGCGCAGGTGGGGGAAGGCGGGGCCGATCCAGTCGAGCCCGGTGACGACGTCGTTGGCCTCCAGGGTGAGCGCGGTGACGCTGTCCCGGTGGCGCAGGCCGGTGATGGTCTCGGCCGTGTGACCGCCGCGGAGTGCGAGCTGCTTGACGGGGAGGCCGCTGATCGCCCGTGCCTGCCGTTCCTCCTGCACCGTCACGCGGAGTCGGCCCCCGAGCGGGCGCAGCACGTCGGACACGTAGTCGCACGGGTCGAACCGGCTCCACGTGGAACCCAGCAGCTCGCGGATCCGCGGGTCCCGGGTCCCCGTGAACGCCTTGAGATAGGCCAGCGCGCCGTCGCCCCCGATGCCCAGCGCCGTCTCCACGGCGTACGGGGCGGTGTCGGGGGCGAGCTTCTCCGGCCCTGGCAGCAGGTCCAGAACCAGCGGTCCGACGTCCACGAGTGAGCCCACTTCGGAGGCGGACCGCGGGGGCATCAGCAACTGGGCCCGCGCCTCGACGCGCTCGCGGACGGCAGCCGGAAGCTCCGTGGCGTGCTGGAGGCAGGCCAGTGCCAGCGCCAGCAGACGGCGTTCCTGCGACACCTCGCGGTCTGCCCGCCGGATGATGTCCTCCAGCAGCTTCGCCCGCTCGGCGGGCCGGGCATGCGCGACGGCCATCCGGACGACGTCCTCCCACTGCTCGTCGTGGGCGTTCCGGACGATCAGCGGCAGGTCCAGTGACTCCACCGCGGCCTTGGCGCCGAGGAAGTCCTGGAAGGTGCGGTGGACGAAGTCGATCGTGGAGAGGGTCGGGGCGCGCAGCAGCCCGGTACGTGACAGCAGATGGCCGAGCACGGCCCCTGCATCGCCCTGGGCCGCGACCGTGTGCATCGATTCGAGGGCGTCCTCCACCAGCGAGAGGGCGGTCTCCTTCTGCAGCTCCGTCTGGCCGTTGCGGACCAACCAGTAGGCCAGCTTCTGCAGGAGCTGGACGCTCTCCTTCTCGCTCAGCTCGATGCCCTCGGGGGCGATCACCTCGCGTTCCTGGTCCCGCCGGGTGATCAGCATCGAGAGGGCCGCCTGATAGAGCTCCACCCGGTCGGACGGCAGCCGTCCGCGCCGGTCCCGGTGCAGCGCGCAGACCAGCGCGCACAGCAGGGGGGTGGTGGTGAGGAGGGCGAGGTCGCGCTTGACCCGCACCTTGTCCTTGAGGTCGGACTCCAGGGTGTCGAGGTGGGCCGCCACTTCCGGGTCCGTCGCGCCCGCCCGTGCCGCGGCGTGCCAGCGGGACACGAAGATCCCGACGTCCCGGCGTCCCATCGGGCGGACGGCCAGCTCCCGGAAGCCGGCCGCGAAGAGCCAGCCGTCGGCGACGGCGCTGGGCCGCGTGGTGACGACGAAGCGCGAGTGCCCGTACGCCGAGACCAGCTCCCGCAGCCAGTCCCCGGCCCGGTCCCGCAGCCCCTTCGGTACTTCGTCCAGGCCGTCGACGAGGACCAGTCCGCGCCCCTCCGAGAGCACCCGGTGCGCCCAGCCGGGGGGCTGGTAGGCGGCGAGGGAGCAGTTCACGGCGGCCAGGAAGCCCGCCGGGTCCGCGGGCAGGCCGCCTGTCCGCGCGAGGGTGCGCAGCGGCAGCACGAAGGCGATGCTGCCGCTCAGCTCGACGAGCGCGTCGGGGAGTTGGCCCTCGGCCGTCGCGCAGGCCAGCCACTGGAGCAGGGTCGTCTTGCCGCTGCCGGCCAGACCCCTGACCAGGGTCCGGGGGCGCCCGGCGAGCGCCCGCTCGGCCCGGTCCACGCGCTGTGAAGGGCCGTCGTGCCCCGCCAGCTCCAGGCTGAGGTACGCGGTGTCCAGCGGCCAGCTCGCGGCGGCCGGGCCGCGCAGGTCCAGCCCGACGATGGTGAGCCGGCCGTGGCGCTGGAGGAGGTAGTCGCGGTACCGCGCCTCGAAGGCCGCGTCGACCGCGTCCTGTCCCCCGCGCCCTTTGGGGTCGTACCGCTCCGCGGCCGCCCTGTTCCGCAGCTCCAGCACGTCCTCCACGAGGAGGCCCAGCACCGGGGCCAGCTGGGCGAGGGTGTCCTTGGTGGGAACGCGCCGGGAGTTGAAGGCCTGGCTCACGGTCGTCCTGCTCAGCCCGGAGCGGCGGGACAGCGCCGCCATGCCGAGCCCGCGCTTCAACCGGGCCACGTTCAGCACCTGTTGTAAGCGGCTCAGCGGATCCTCTTCGGCCATCCGGTCACCCACCGTCCCCAAGGCCCTTGGTGTTCAGGGACGTTCATTCTTGTTCGCGCGAACGCCGCTGAACAGCGGAACCCGCAAGGTCGGAGGTGAGCCCGGACACGGCTCGCACCCGGACCGTACTTCGCGGCCCCGGCGCTCCAACTCGCGGGAAAGCGGACCGACATGACCACTTTCATGATCACGGCCACGGCCACGGCCACGGCCACGGCCACGGCCACGGCCACGGCCACGGCCACGGCCATGACCACGCCCATGACCACGACCTGGCAAACCGCAGACACCCTGCTCGCGATGGCCGTCGTCATCGCGTTGCTGATCTCCCTGCTGGCGGCCGTGGTCGCCGGAGTCCTGGCCCGCTCCGACGGCGCCACCCTCCCCGCCGCCGCCTCCCGCGCCGGCGCCGCCTTCGCCGCGACGCTGGCGCTCGCGACGGGCCTGCTGGCCCTCCTCAGGTGAGGGAGCCCGCCGGGGCCAGGAGGGCGTCCGCGACCGCCGTGCGCGCGTACAGGACCGAGCGGCCGCTCCGGTGGGCCGTGACCAGGCCCGCGTCGCGCAGGGCGGTCAGGTGCTGCGAGACGCCCGCGGGGGACAGACCGGTCGACCTGGCCAGCTGCGTCGTGGAGGCCGGGGTGTCCAGTTCGGCGAGCAGCATCGTGCGGGAGCGCCCCAGTACGGCGGCCACCGCCTCCGTGGCGGTGGTCCCCCGGGGCTCCCACAGGTTGCCCACGCCCCGCGCCGGGTACGCGAGCTGCGGCGGCTCCCCCGCGAGCGAGCGGGTCAGCACCCGGGGCCAGGCGAACGCGGACGGCACCAGCAGCAGGCCGGAGCCCGGCTGGTCCCGGGTGAGCGAGCACTGGCGGTGGACCAGGCCCAGGGTGCCGTCGTCCCACCGGACGGTCTCGTGCAGCTCGTTGAGCACGTGCGCGGCGCCGTGCTCGGCCACCTGCCGGGCGCGGTGGAACACGTCGGCCTCCAGCAGCTGCCGGACCCGGGCCCAGTACGGGGCGAGGGCGAGCTCCCAGTACGCCTCGATCTCCGCGGTCACCTTCTCCAGGCCGGCGTCCGGGTCCTCGTACAGCAGCCGCATCCGCGGCGAGGGGGTGCCGAGCCTGTCCACGTCCCGGCGCAGCTGCTCGGGCGTGCTGGCGCGGATCGCGCCGAGTTCGGCGGCCAGGGCGGGGAACGGGGTGGCGGGGACCGGGTTGAGGAAGTCCGCGAGGTAGCCGCGGGGCGGGATCAGGTCGGTCAGCCAGCCCGCGTCGAGCCCGGCGCGCGCCACGCGGGGGCGCACCTGGGCGGCCCAGCACTGGTGCAGCGGTGACGCCGCGGGGGCGCGGAGCAGGCGGAAGCTGGTGACGACCTCCCACATCGGGGACACCGCGAAGCGCATCTGCGCCAGGTCGGCGGCGGAGAAGTCGAGTACGTACTCCATGTCCCGTGCCCCCCGTCCGGCCCGTGGCGGGCGCTGCGCGGCCGTCCGCCGCACGCCCTCGGGCCCGTTTGGATTCGGTCTGAGCTTAATCAATTCGTCCGCGGGCGCCCGGGACGCAGGCTCCTCGCATGTTCTCGACCTTCCGCGGACTCCCGCCCACCGTCTGGACCGTCTTCGCCGGCTCGATCGTCAACCGGATCGGCTACCTCGTGACGCCGTTCCTCGTCTTCTTCCTCGCCGACCGCGGGGTGAGCGGGTCCGGTGCGTCGTACGTCCTCGGCGCGCTCGGCGCCGGCAACCTCCTCGGCCCGGCCCTCGGCGGCGTGCTCGCCGACCGGTTCGGGCGCCGCCCGACGATGCTGCTGGGCCTGACCGGCGCCAGCGCGGCGCAGGGCGCGCTGTTCGTCGCGCCCGGCGTCGTCACGATGGCGGCCGCCGCGCTGCTGCTCAGCGCGGCCGGTGCGGTGGTGGGGCCGGCCGCGTACGCGCTGATGGCCGACACCGTGGACGCCGGGCGCCGACGGCGGGCGTACGCGCTCTTCGGCTGGGGCGTGAACATCGGCACCGCCGTCGCGGGCGTCCTCGGCGGCTTCCTCGCGGAGCGCGGGTACTGGCTGCTCTTCGCCGTGGACATCGGCTCGATGCTGGTCTACGCGGCCATCGTGGCCACCCGGCTCGCCGAGCCGCCGCGCACGGTGAAGGCGGCGGACGGGGCCGGGTACGGCGTCGTCTTCCGCGACCGGCTCGCGCTGGTGCTGCTCGCGGTGCTCGGCGCACAGCTCTTCGTCTACTCGCTCACCGAGGTCGCCCTGCCGCTGGCCGTCCGCGACAGCGGGCTGTCCCCTGCGGTGTACGGCGCGATGGCGGCGGTGAACGCGGTGCTGGTCGTCGCCCTGCAGCCGTTGGCCACCGCCCGGCTGGCCGGGCTGCCGCAACTGCCCGTGCAGGCCGCGGGCGGGGTGCTGGTCGCCGCGGGCGTCGCGCTGACCGGGCTGGCCGACGGCGTCGTGGGGTACGCCCTGTCGGTGGTCGTCTGGTCGCTGGGCGAGCTGGTCGTGGCGGGGATCGCGGCCGCGGTGGTGGCCAACCTGGCGCCGGCCCACGCCCGCGGCCGCTACCAGGGCGCGTACAGCTGGGTCTGGGGCACGGCCCGCTTCGCCGCCCTGACCCTGGGCGTCGCCGTCTACACGGGCCTTGGCCCGGCGGTCCTGTGGTGGTCCGCCCTGACGGTGGGCCTCGCGGCCTCCGCGGCCATCCTGGCCCTGACCCGGCGCATCACCGGCCGCCTCACCCACGAACTGGCGGCGTGACGGTCCCGGGGCGCGCTCCCGGTCCTGGCACTGGAAAGACGGCCCGATGGTGGTCGAGCCGCCTCATGGGTGGTGCGCCCTCCTCTGCTGGAGGCCGGATTGCCTTCGGTCCCGCTACTTGCAGGCGCCTGCCTTGAATCCGGGCTGCGGGCTGCCGTGCTGGCCGGGGACGCACTGCTTGTCGCCCGGACCGGGGCGGTCGGCCAGTGCCGGAGCCGCGGACGCGACGCTGGCGAAGCCGGCCAGGAACACGGCCGCGGTCAGCCTGCGGATCTTGGTCGCCCTGGTGGCCTTCATCTTCCTGGTTCCCTCTGCGGATGGACTGCGGTGCCGCGGGGTGCGCCCACCCCCGGGGAGAGGGGCCGCTCACGGTGTCAGGGGGCTACTGGCACCTGCGTCCGGGTGGCCCGTCCCTTGCGGTCGTGCATGCCACCCCTCCACGCTAGACAATCCGGACAAACCACATCAAGAGCGCGGCGGGCGGCGAGAGAGCCACGGGGCGGCACGTGGGCAGGGGAACAGATCCCCGGGAACGCCGAAGGCCCGGACCGCTTACACGGTCCGGGCCTTCTGCCTGCGGAGGATACGAGATTCGAACTCGTGAGGGGTTGCCCCCAACACGCTTTCCAAGCGTGCGCCCTAGGCCTCTAGGCGAATCCTCCGCCGCAAACAATACAAGACGTTGAGGGGTGCTAGCGAACGTGATCGCCGACGGGCGCTCCGGATGGGGAGCGGGGTCGATCGCCGGGCTCTCCATCCGCTACGCTGGCCCCAGCCCCTCACGTGGCGCTATCTCACCCAACTCCCCCAGGGCCGGAAGGCAGCAAGGGTAAGTGGGCTCTGGCGGGTGCGTGGGGGGCGCTTTGCGTTTCCGGGCGGGGTGCGGATCCGGTCCACCTGCGGGCCGCGGGCGTGTGCGGGCGTGTGGCTCCGCCGCCGGGCCCCGGGGCCGTGGGATGCGGCGGCGCCCGGTTGTCGGCGGGCCCGGATAACCTCGTAAACGTGTCGTCCCTTGCGCTGTACCGCCGCTATCGCCCCGAGTCGTTCGCCGAGGTCATCGGGCAGGAGCATGTCACTGCACCGCTGATGCAGGCCCTGCGGAACAACCGGGTCAATCACGCGTACCTGTTCTCCGGGCCGCGCGGCTGCGGCAAGACGACCAGCGCGCGCATCCTCGCCAGGTGCCTCAACTGTGAGCAAGGTCCCACCCCCACGCCCTGCGGGGAGTGCCAGTCCTGCCAGGACCTGGCCAGGAACGGCCCGGGCTCGATCGACGTGATCGAGATCGACGCCGCGTCCCACGGTGGTGTCGACGACGCCCGTGACCTGCGGGAGAAGGCCTTCTTCGGGCCCGCCTCCAGCCGGTACAAGATCTACATCATCGACGAGGCCCACATGGTCACGTCGGCGGGCTTCAACGCGCTGCTCAAGGTGGTCGAGGAGCCGCCGGAGCACCTCAAGTTCATCTTCGCCACGACCGAGCCCGAGAAGGTCATCGGAACCATCCGGTCGCGCACCCACCACTACCCCTTCCGCCTCGTGCCGCCCGGCACCCTGCGCGAGTACCTCGGCGAGGTCTGCGGGCGCGAGGGCATCCCGGTCGAGGACGGGGTGCTGCCGCTGGTCGTGCGCGCCGGCGCGGGTTCCGTGCGTGACTCCATGTCCGTCATGGACCAGCTGCTGGCCGGCGCGGCGGAGGACGGTGTGACGTACGCCATGGCGACGTCCCTCCTCGGGTACACGGACGGCTCGCTGCTCGACTCGGTGGTCGACGCCTTCGCCGCCGGGGACGGCGCGGCGGCCTTCGAGGTCGTGGACCGGGTGATCGAGGGCGGCAACGACCCGCGCCGGTTCGTCGCCGACCTGCTGGAGCGGCTGCGCGACCTGGTGATCCTCGCCGCCGTGCCCGACGCGGGCGAGAAGGGGCTCATCGACGCCCCCGCCGACGTCGTGGAGCGGATGCAGGCCCAGGCCTCCGTCTTCGGGGCCGCCGAGCTGAGCCGCGCCGCGGACCTGGTGAACGCCGGGCTGACCGAGATGCGCGGGGCCACCTCGCCCCGGCTCCAGCTCGAACTGATCTGTGCCCGCGTGCTGCTGCCCGCCGCGTACGACGACGAGCGCTCCGTACAGGCCCGCCTCGACCGACTGGAGCGCGGCGGTGCCGCCCTCGCCGCGGCAGCCGGGGCCGGTGCCGTGCCCGCCGGACCGGCCATGGGGTACGTGCCCGGGCCCGAGGCGCACCAGATGGCACCCGTGGCGCCCGGTGGCGGTGCCGCCGCGGCCCGCGCGGCGGTACGCGGCCCCGGTGCGGCCCCCGCTGCGCCGGCCCCGGCCCCCGCCCCCGAGGTCCAGGCCCCCGCTCCGGCCGCCCACGCCGCCCCCGAGGCCCCGGCTCCGGCCGCCCCACCCCAGCAGCAGCCCCAGCCGCAGCAGGCCGCCGCGCCCGGCGCCTGGCCGGGCGCCGCGCAGCCCGGCTCCGGCCTCCCCGCCGCCCCGGCGGCCCCCGAGGCTCCGGCCGCCGCCGCACCCGCGGCCCCCGGGGCCCCCCAGCGGGGCGCCTGGCCCAGCGCGGCGCAGCCGGGGTCCGGCGTCCCCGCTCCCGCCCAGTCCGCGGCGGCTCCCGCCCCGCAGCAGGCCCCGGCGCCGGCCCAGGCCGCCGCCCAGCCCGCCCCGGCGCAGCCGTCGCCCGGCATGGCGCAGGGCGCCGGCCAGGTCCAGGCGATGTGGCCCGGCATCCTGGAGGCGGTCAAGAACCGCCGCCGCTTCACCTGGATCCTGCTCAGCCAGAACGCGCAGGTCACCGGCTTCGACGGCACCACGCTCCAGCTCGGCTTCCCGAACCCGGGTGCCCGCGACAACTTCTCCAGCAGCGGCAGCGAGGACGTGCTGAAGCAGGTCCTGGCCGAGCAGTTCCAGGTCAACTGGAAGATCGACGCCGTGGTCGGCGGGTCCCCCGCCGGCGCGCCCGGCACGGCGGCCGGGAACCCGTACGCCGCGCCGCCCGCGCCCGTACAGCCGCAGGCGTACGCCCCCGCCCCGGCGGCCCCCGGTCCCCACGCCGCCCCGTACCAGGCCCCGTCGGCCCAGCCGCCCGCGGCCGAGCCGCCCCGCGCCCACCAGCCCCCCGCCCCCGTGCCGGTCGCCCCCGAGGACGACGTCCCGGAGGAGGACGACCCGGACCTCGTCGAGAGCGCCCTCACGGGCCACGACCTGATCGTGCGGGAGCTCGGGGCCACGGTGGTGGAGGAATATACGAACGAGTAGGGCGGCCCGCTTGGGTGCCCGCACAAAGATCTCCAGGCCAGGCGGGCTAGGCTGCACCCCGTGAAGGTCCTCGTCATCGGCGGCGGCGCCCGCGAACACGCCCTGTGCCGCTCTCTGTCCCTCGACCCCGACGTCACCGCGCTCCACTGCGCCCCCGGCAACGCCGGGATCGCGGAAGTGGCGGAACTCCACCCGGTCGACGCCCTCGACGGCGCCGACGTGACGCGGCTGGCCACCGAGCTGGCGGCCGACCTGGTCGTCGTAGGCCCGGAGGCGCCGCTGGTGGCCGGGGTCGCCGACGCCCTCCGCGCGGCCGGCATCGCCGTCTTCGGCCCGTCCGGGGAGGCGGCGCAATTGGAGGGCTCCAAGGCCTTCGCCAAGGACGTGATGGCCGCCGCCGGCGTCCCGACCGCCCGCAGCTACGTCTGCAGCACGCCCGAGGAGATCGACGAGGCGCTGGACGCCTTCGGCGCCCCCTACGTCGTGAAGGACGACGGCCTGGCCGCCGGCAAGGGCGTGGTCGTCACCTCCGACCTCGCCGCCGCCCGCGACCACGCCCTCGCCTGCGACCGCGTGGTCATCGAGGAGTACCTCGACGGACCCGAGGTGTCGCTGTTCGCGATCACCGACGGCACCACCGTCCTGCCGCTCCAGCCCGCCCAGGACTTCAAGCGCGCCCTCGACGGCGACGAGGGCCCGAACACCGGCGGCATGGGCGCCTACTCCCCGCTGCCGTGGGCCGACCCCAAGCTGGTCGAGGAGGTCATGGAGACGGTCCTCCAGCCGACCGTCGACGAGCTGCGCCGCCGCGGCACCCCCTTCTCCGGCCTGCTGTACGCCGGCCTGGCGATCACCAGCCGCGGGGTGCGGGTCATCGAGTTCAACGCCCGCTTCGGCGACCCCGAGACCCAGGTGGTCCTGGCCCGCCTCAAGACCCCGCTCGCGAGCGTCCTGCTGAACGCCGCGAAGGGCACCCTCGACGCCGAGCCGCCGCTGAACTGGCGCCCGGACGCGGCCGTCACCGTGGTCGTCGCCTCGCACAACTACCCGGACACCCCCCGCACCGGAGACCCGATCGAGGGCCTCGCGGAGGTCGCCGCCGAGGACGGCCCCGAGGCGTACGTGCTCCACGCGGGCACCCGTCAGGAGGGCGACGCGGTCGTCAGCGCGGGCGGCCGCGTGCTGTCCGTGACGGCGACCGGATCCGATCTGGCGCAGGCGCGGGAGCGGGCGTATAAGGCCGTCGCCCGGATCCGGCTCGACGGCTCGCAGCACCGCACCGACATCGCGGAAAAGGCCGCCGAAGGCCGCTGATTCCACGGGCGACCCCGCTGAGCAGGGGTTCGGACGAATGAGGGCCCGGCCCGCGCAACGCGCGGCCGGGCCCTTTCGTACGACAGCATCAGGCCGCCTTCGAACGCACCCACCTTTACCCAAAGCCATTCCATCGGGTGAGCGATCCCCTATCCGGCTGACGCGGGCCGAAGCCCCAACTAGGGTGCCGCGCAGGCGTTCCGGCACTTGGCCCACCGGCATTGCGATGTCGGTGACGGGTGCCAGAGTGGGGGAGTGAGCAAAGTCGCCGCAGGGCAGAGGGGGTGACGTCCGGCCGTGTCCGGAACCGCTTTGGGTATCGAAATGGGCGCGCAGTCGGCGCGCCTCCGCGCCGTCTCCGTGCTGCGCCTGCGCGGCCGGGCGATGGGCGTCGCGCTGCTGCCGGCCGCCGTCGCGGTGGTGCTGGTGGCCGCGCGGGCCACGGGCCGGCTGGCCGGGGACCCCTGGCCCGCCGTGACGCTCGTGGTGTGCGGGGTCGCAGCGCTGGTGCTGCTGCTCGCCGGGGTCTTCGCGGCCGTGGTGCTGCGGGCCAGCCCGGCGACCACGCCGACGGTGCCGCTCTCCGAGACCGCCGCGCCCGACCTCTACCGCCTGGTGCGGGACCTGGCCGAGCGGCTGGAGGTGCCCGCCCCCTCCGCGATAGCGCTGACGCCGGACTGCGACAGCTGGCTGGAGGACCGTACGCACGCCACGCACCGCCGCGGCATATCCGGTGATCCCCCGCCGCGTGACGCCGACGCGGGCTTCGGCACCGCACCCGTGCTGGTCATCGGCTCCCCCTTCCTCTGGTGGATGCGGGTGGCGGAGCTGCGTGCCGTGCTGGCCCCGGTGGTCGCGGGCACGGGCCCGTCGGCCCAGGTGGACATAGCCGCCGCCCGGCGGTTCGTCCGCGGCCTGGACGCGGCGGTCGCCGTCGGACAGCGCCGCGGCCTCGGGTACGTCGCCTGGCTGGGCCGGCTGCTGCTGCGGCTGTGCCGGGACGACGCGGCCGAGATGGAGCGCGGCGTCGCCACGGCCGCCTCCGAGCGTGCACAGGCTGTGGACTACGGACTGAGGATCGTCGCCCAGGAGCAGGTCGGCCTCGCCTACGCGGGCTGGGACCGGCTGCTGACCCGGGTCGCGCTGCCCGCCTGGCGGCTGGGCCGCTGGCCCTGCCGGCTGGACGCGGGCGTGGTCTCGGCCCTCACCGAGCTTTCCCGGCGCGACCGGCTGGCCGAGGGCTTCACCTCGCGGCTGGGCGAGCGCCCGGCGTGCGACCTGCTGGAGGAGCCGGGGGTGGTCGACGAGGCCGCCTCGCTGCTGGCCGCGCGGCTCTTCCACGGCGGACCGGCCGAGCCGGGCCCCGACTGGTCCCCGGTGGACTGGTCGGCGTACCCGGAGGAGGTCGTGGACCGCAAGTGGCGCGTCGAGGCGGCCCGCCTGCACCGCGCCCTGGACGCCCTCGCCCTGCCGGGCGGCGGGTACGGCCCCCAGAACGCCGTGGGCACCAACGCCTCCGACACGAACGCCTCCGACACCGCCGGCACGGCCCCGGACCCGCTGCGGGCCGTGGTCACCGCCGGCTCCCGCGCCGCGGCGCCCGGCCCCACCCTGGAGCGGGTGCTCGCGTACCTCTCCGGAGGCGAGGGCGACGCGCTGGCCGGCCGGATCGCGGCCGACGTGGCCCGCGAGGAGCTCGCCCCGGGCGGGGCCGAGCGGCCGAACGGTTCGGACGCCCTGCCGCTCTTCCCGCTCCAGCCGCCCCGCAGCGGCCGGGACCTGCTGGCCGACCACGTGACCGCGATGGTCTGCTGTGCGGCCGTCGACACCGCGGGCGCCGCCCCGGGCCTCGACTGGCTGGACGGCCCCGCCCTCCTCGTGGACGGCGAGCGCCGCAACGACCTCTCCCCGCGGGTGCTCTCCCTCGTGGAGGACGGCGATCCGGAACCGCTGCGGTCCTGGCTGGCCGAACTCGGCGTGCGCGCCGAGAAGCCCGTCCGCCTGGTCTGATCCGGCCCGTTCGGCCCCCTGAGCTGCCCGAACGGTCCCCGCCCGGGCAGCCGTCAGGCGCGCCCCGGCCCGCATCCCAACCGGACGCCAATGTTCCGTTCACGTCAATTCGCGACGAACGGTGACGGAGTGCGTGCGTTATGTGATGTGCTGGGACCAGTCGTGGCCAGCAGACCACGTCCCCGGCACACCCCAGGCCCCGGCCGGAGGCAGGTCCGGGCGCCGTCGGGGGAGCGAGGGAGGGGAGCAGCGGTATGGGTGGTGCGGACCAGATCCGGCGGTGGGAGTCGGGTGCCCTCGCGCACGCGGTGTCGGACCCCTTCGGGCAAGGCCCGCTTCCCTGGCTCCGGGGCAGCGAGCTGTACTTCGGCGACACCGGGCAGGTCGTCCCCTGGTACGTCGACCCCGCGGCCCCGGGCCGGCTCGGCGACCAGGTCCCGCCGGCCCGGGTCCGTACCAGCGGCCCCCGGACGGCCGACGACGTCCACCGCCAGATCAAGGGCTTCACGTCCACCGGCGCGGTCGCCCCCGGCGAGGCCATCGACTTCCACATCACCGTCGACCCGCCCCAGCAGTTCTCCGTCGACGTCTACCGCATCGGCCACTACGGCGGCGACGGCGCGGCCAAGATCACCACCAGCCCCCGGCTCTCCGGCATCGTCCAGCCCGCCCCGCTGACCGCCGACCGCACCGTGTCCTGCCACCACTGGTGGCTCTCCTGGCGCCTCCAGGTCCCCTCGTACTGGAACCTCGGCGCGTACGTCGCCGTGCTGACCACGGCCGACGGCTACCGCTCCCACATCCCCTTCACGGTCCGCGACAGCCACCCGGCCGACCTGCTCCTGCTGCTCCCGGACGTCACCTGGCAGGCCTACAACCTCTACCCCGAGGACGGCCGCACCGGCGCCAGCCTCTACCACGCCTGGGACGAGCAGGGCCGCCTGCTGGGCGAGCGGGACGCGGCCACCACCGTCTCCTTCGACCGCCCCTACGCGGGCGCCGGCCTGCCCCTCCACGTGGGCCACGCCTACGACTTCATCCGCTGGGCCGAGCGGTACGGGTACGACCTCGCCTACGCCGACGCCCGCGACCTGCACGCAGGCCGCGTGGACCCCACCCGCTACCGCGGGCTGGTCTTCCCCGGGCACGACGAGTACTGGTCCGTCCCCATGCGCCGCACCGCCGAGCGGGCCCGCGACCACGGCACCTCGCTCGTCTTCCTCTCCGCCAACACCATGTACTGGCAGGTCGAGCTGTCCCCCTCCGCCTCCGGCGTCCCGGACCGACTGCTGACCTGCCGAAAACGCCGCGGCCCCGGCCGCCCCGCCCTCTGGCGCGAGATGGACCGGCCGGAGCAGCAGCTCCTCGGCATCCAGTACGCGGGCCGCGTCCCCGAACCGGCCCCGCTGGTCGTCCGCAACGCCGGCCACTGGCTCTGGGACTCCACCGGTGCCGGCGACGGCGACGAGATCGACGGCCTGGTCGCGGGCGAGGCCGACCGCTACTTCCCCCGCACCCAGCTCCCCGAGCACGAGGGCCGCATCCTCCTCGCCCATTCGCCCTACCGCGACGGCGACGGCGTCCTGCGCCACCAGGAGACCTCCCTGTACCGCGCGCCCAGCGGGGCCCTGGTCTTCGCCTCCGGCACCTTCGCCTGGTCACCGGCGCTCGACCGCCCCGGCCACGTCGACGAGCGGGTGCAGCGCGCCACCGCCAACCTCCTCGACCGGATCTGCAAGCGCGACTGATCCGAGGTCCTCCCGCCGGCCGCCCCCTGTCCAAGATCACGGCCAGGTGAGCGAGAATCGGAGTGCTTCATACAGAACCACAGGGAGACACCGTGTCCGGATTCGTCGAAAAGCCCGAGCCGGTTCAGGTTCCGGGCCTTCTCCACCTCCACACCGGCAAGGTGCGCGAGCTCTACCGCAACGAGGCGGGCGACCTCGTGATGGTGGCCAGCAACCGCATGTCGGCGTACGACTGGGTGCTCCCCACCGAGATCCCGGACAAGGGCCGCGTCCTGACGCAGCTCTCCCTCTGGTGGTTCGACCAGCTGGCCGACCTCGTCCCGAACCACGTCATCAGCACCGAGCTGCCCGAGGGCGCCCCCGCCGACTGGGCCGGCCGCACCCTGATCTGCAAGTCGCTCGACATGGTCCCCGTCGAGTGCGTGGCCCGCGGCTACCTCACCGGCTCGGGCCTCGCCGAGTACGAGCAGACCCGCACGGTCTGCGGACTCGGCCTCCCCGAGGGCCTCGTGGACGGCTCCGAGCTGCCCGCCCCGATCTTCACCCCGGCCACCAAGGCCGAGGTCGGCGAGCACGACGAGAACGTCTCGTACGAGGAGGTCGCCCGCCAGGTCGGCGCCGAGACCGCGGCGCTGCTGCGCCAGACCACCCTCGCCGTCTACGGCCGGGCCCGGGACATCGCGCGCGAGCGCGGGATCATCCTGGCCGACACCAAGTTCGAGTTCGGCTTCGACGGCGAGACCCTGATCGCGGCCGACGAGGTGCTCACCCCGGACTCCTCCCGCTTCTGGCCGGCCGACCAGTGGCAGCCGGGCCGCGCGCAGCCCTCGTACGACAAGCAGTTCGTCCGGGACTGGCTGACCTCGGCCGAGTCGGGCTGGGACCGCAAGAGCGAGCAGCCCCCGCCGGCCCTGCCGCAGCACATCGTGGAAGCCACCCGCGCCAAGTACATCGAGGCGTACGAGCTGCTCACCGGCACTCCCTGGCAGCACTGAGCCACCGCCGCGCCGGTCCGGCCCCCTCCCGGGAGCCGGGCCGGCGCCGGCGTACGCACCGGTGAACCCGGCGAACCCGGAAAACGCGGAAGGCCCGGTCTGATGACCGGGCCTTCCTTCACGAGCGGACGACGAGATTCGAACTCGCGACCCTCACCTTGGCAAGGTGATGCTCTACCAACTGAGCCACGTCCGCATGCGCCGTAGCGCGGGACCCACTATACCCAACCTTTGAGGCGGGCGAGACGCACGGCCGCGTGCCGGTTCTCGGCGCCCAGCTTCGCGGCCGCCGACGAGAGGTAGTTCCGCACCGTCCCGGGCGACAGCGCGGCCCGCTCCGCGATCTCCGCCACCGGCGCCCCGTCCGCCGCGAGTTCGAGCACCTCGGCCTCCCGAGCGGTCAGCGGCGAGTCCCCGGCACTGATCGCGTCGGCCGCCAACTCCGGGTCCACGTACCGGCCCCCGGCCTGCACGGTCCTGATGATCTCGGCCAGCCGGCGGGCCGACACGGTCTTGGGCACGAAGGCCCGCACCCCCGCCTCCAGGGCCCGCTTCAGGTACCCGGGCCGACCGTGGCTGGTCACGATCATGGTCCGGCAGCCCGGGAGTTCGGCCCGCAGTGATGTGGCCACGCTCACCCCGTCCGCCCCGGGCATCTGCAGGTCCAGCACGGCCACGTCGGGCCGGTGCGCGAGGGCCATCGCCAGCGCCTCCGGCCCCGAGGCCGCCTCGGCCACCACCAGAAGGTCGTCCTCCAGCCCCAGGAGCGCCGCGAGCGCCCCCCGGATCAGGTGCTCGTCGTCGGCCAGCAGTACGCGTACGGGCGTCATGCCCCCACCCCTTCCCCGGCGACGGCAGCCGCCGGAACCACGGCCGTCAGCCGGAACCGTCCCTTGGCTACCGGCCCGGCGTCCAGCGTGCCGCCGAGCGCGGCCAGCCGTTCCCGCAGCCCGGCGAGCCCCGAACCCGGCGGGCCCGCGGGCGTCCCGGGCGCCCCGTCGTTCTCCACCGCCAGCACCACACGGCCGCCCTCCCCGGGACCGCCGGTGAGCCGTATCAGGCAGTCCCGCGCGTCCCCGTGCCGCAGCACGTTCGTGGTGGCCTCCCGCACGACCCAGCCGAGCGCGGACTGCACCTCGGCCGGCAGCCCGCCCCCGGCCGCGCCGTCCACGCGGCATTCGATGCCCGCCGCGGCGAGCACGCTTCGGGCGCCCTCCAGCTCCACGGCCAGGTCCGCCTCGCGGTAGCCCCGCACCACGTCCCTGACCTCCTTCTGGGATTCCTGCGCGATCCGCTGCACCTCGACCATCTGGTCCATGGCCTCCGGGCGCTCCCGCCGGGCCAGTTGCACCGCCAGCTCGCTCTTGAGGGCGATCACGGCGAGGTTCCGGCCCAGTACGTCGTGCAGGTCGCGCCCGAAGCGCAGCCGCTCCTCGGCGACCGCGAGCCGGGCCCGCAGCTCCCGCGACCGGTCCAGCTCCCGGACCACGCGCACCAGCCACGAGGAGAACCCGGCGGTGACGGAGAACAGCAGGCCGGTGAGCACCACCGCGACCCCGAACGGGACCGCCTCCACGCCCCGGCCGAAGGCGAGCGCCGCCGCGGCCGTGAAGCCGGCCCAGCCCAGCACGAGGTACGTCATCTCCCGCACCCGCCGCAGGCACAGCACGAGCGCGCAGATCCCGAAGCCGACCGGCCCGATCACCAGGGTGAGTCCCAGGTCCCCGGTGATCAGCCCGCCCGCGGTCATCCCGAACACGCCGAGCACGATGGACGCGGTCAGCGCGGTCAGCGCGTACGCGGTCCTGTCGGGGCGCTCGCGCCGGCCGGCCGCCCAGCCCAGCGCCCGGGCGGAAAGGGTGGCGCAGAGGCCCGCGTGCCCGCAGACCAGGATCCCGATGCCGGCCGCGAGCGGGGTCGGCCCGAGCTGCCCGCCCGTCGAGCCCAGAGCGACGGTCAGCACCTCGATCAGGGCGAAGGAGTGGAAGGACCACCGCGTGTACAGCTCGACCTTGGCCGCGCTGCCCCGCCCCGCCCACCAGCCCGTCAGTCTGGACATCCCCGCCGTTCCCCCCTCGCGTCCGGCCGCTCCGCGGACCGCGCCCGCCGTCCCGTACGTCAGCGCCGCGGCTCCCAGCGGAACCACCGCCCCACCGCCGACACGGTGATGATCGCCCACACGAGCGTCATCACGCCCGCCTGGAACAGGTCCCCCGCGGCATCCGTGCCGAGCCAGCCCGCCCGTACGAACTCCATCACCCCGCTGAAGGGCAGCAGTTCGCAGAGATCGCCGACCGGCCCGGGCAGCGCGTCCCGCGGGGTCATCATTCCCGACCCGAGGACGGTGACGAGGAAGAGCGGCAGGGTGGTGAGCCCTGCGCTCTCGACGGTGCGCGTGACGGCAGAGGTGAGCGCCGACAGCCCGGCCATCAGCGGTACGGCGGCCAGCACGCCCAGCAGCAGCAGCTCGGGCCGCTCCGGCGCGGGCACGTCCAGCACCGCCACCCCGCCGGCCGTCAGCACGGCGCACTGGACGAGGGCGATCACGGCGGCCGGCAGCGCGGCCCCGGCCAGGATCTCGGGGTCGGTCGCCTCGCCGGTACGCAGCCGCTTGAGCACCAGCTCCTCGCGGCGGGCGGTGTAGGTGGCGACCAGGCCCATGTAGACGACGAGCAGCAGGGTCATGCCGGTGCCGCCGATGAGGGTGGCCGCGCCCGCACCCATGGGGAGGTCGCCGGACGGCATCCCGGCGAGCACCGAGCGCAGCACGAACAGCATCAGCGCGGGCATGAGGAGGGCCATGAACAGCCCGTTGCGGTTGCGCAGCAGGAGGGTCAGCTCGGCCCGCCCCAGGGCAGCGAGCCGGGCGGGACTGACGGCACCGAGCGCGGGGCGGTCCTGCGGGCCGCCGGCCCCGCCCTTGCCGTGGAACCCGTGCCGGAGCATCCGTGCGGCGGCCTCGCGGCCCCTGCCGCCGCCGGCCTTGGTGGTGCCGGTCTCGCCGCCGGTGCCAGCGTTCCCGGTGGTGCGGACGGTGCTCATCGGACGGCCTCCGGGGTGCTCGCGGCGATGTCGAGGAACGCCTCCTCCAGGGAGGCGGAGCGGGCGTCGAGCCGGTCCAGCGCGACGCCGGAGTCCTCGGCCCAGCGCAGGAGTTCGGCGAGGGTCTGCTGGAGCGTGGTGGTACGGATCTCCACGCGGGGCCCGTCGGCCGCGGCCCGCAGCGCCAGCGGCAGCCGGGCGGCCGGCACGCCTTCCGGCAGCCGGAACCTGATGCGGGCCGGGCGGGCCGCGGTGACCTCGTCGGGCGTGCCGGACAGGACGAGTTCGCCCGCGTGCAGGATGCCCAGCCGGTCCGCGAGCTGCTCGGCCTCCTCCAGGTAGTGGGTGGTGAGCAGCACGGTGGTGCCCTCGTCCCGCAGTTCGCGGACCAGGGCCCAGGTGTCGCGGCGGCCCTCGGGGTCCATGCCGGTGGTCGGCTCGTCGAGGAAGAGCACCTCGGGCCGGCCGAGCAGGGCGAGCGCGAGGTCGAGCCGGCGGCGTTCGCCCCCGGAAAGCTGCTTCACCCGTACGTCGGCCCGCGCGCCGAGTCCGACGCGCTCCAGCACCTCCGTACGGCGCCGGGCACCGGCGGGTCCGCGTGCGGCGGAGGTCACGCCGGCCCACATCCGGACCGTCTCGGCGACCGTGAGGTCGGAGGGGAAGCCGCCGTCCTGGAGCATCACTCCGGTGCGCGGCCGGACCTCGGCCCGGCGGCTCCAGGGGTCGAGGCCGAGGACGCGGACCTGCCCGTCGGCGGGGCGGGCCAGGCCTTCGAGGAGTTCGACGGTGGAGGTCTTGCCGGCGCCGTTGGTGCCGAGGAGGGCGAAGACCTCGCCGCGTGCCACGGCGAAGGAGACGCCCCGGACGGCCTCGAAGCCGCCCGCGTACGAGCGGCGCAGCCGCTCGGCGGTGATGACGTGCTCGTCGGTTGGGGTCATGCCTCCAGACTTCCGGCGCCCCGCGGGGCCGGGCAGTGCGCGCTGTCACGGCCTCCGATGACATTTGTCATCGCGGCCGCGGAACCGGAGGGTCCTGGAACGACCGGAGGTGGAGGGGGCCGGGAAGGACCGGAGGTGGAGGGACCGGGAAGGGCTGAAGGTGGAGGGGCCGGGAAGGACCGGGAAAACGCAGAAGGCCCGGTCTGATGACCGGGCCTTCTTTTACGAGCGGACGACGAGATTCGAACTCGCGACCCTCACCTTGGCAAGGTGATGCTCTACCAACTGAGCCACGTCCGCATGCTTCCGATCGGCTTTCGCCGGTCGGTGCGAGCACCACTCTACCTGATCCACCGGAGTGGTTGGCAAAGCGATGCAGAGCGGGTGACAGGAATCGCACACTGCGCCTTCCCCCTGGAAGGGGGATGTTCTGCTACTGAACTACACCCGCACGACCTTCGAGGCTTTGACCTGCGGTCTTGCCCCTCGGCGTGATCCACACACTAGCGGATCCCCGGGGGTGCTTGGCAAATCCGTTCCGGCCCGCGGGTCCGCGGGCACGCCCCGGACCCGCGGACCCGGACGGCCGGGCCGTCAGTGCGCCTCGCTGTAGGCCTCGTAGACCTTCTTGGGGATCCGGCCCCGCGGGGGCACGTCGAGCTGGTTCGAGCGGGCCCACGCGCGGACGACCGCCGGGTCGGGTGCGAGGGAGGTGTGCTTGAAGGTCTTGCCCGAGCGCGCCTGCCGCCGGCCGGCCGCCACGTAAGGCGCCAGGCTCTTGCGCAGTTTCTTCGCGTTCGCAAGATTGAGGTCGATCTCGTACGACTTACCGTCCAGCCCGAAGACGACCGTTTCCGCCGCTTCTCCGCCATCGATGTCGTCGGAGATCGTGACTACTACGCGCTGCGCCACGGATATCGGCCCCTTCGTGTCCCGACACCGCGTTGACGTGCGGTGATGGAGACTGTATGGATGTTTCGGAACAATGCGTCTTTACCGGGGAATCCCCGTGGATTCCTTTGTACCGCGATTCGCAATGAAGTGGGAAGCCCAGTTAATTGTCTCCGCGTGTCCCGCCGCAATCCCGGACGCGGGGTTTTCCGGGCGATTTTGTGAAGTGTTGGTGCGCCCGAAACCCTCCGCGGGAAGGGCGCCGTGATCTGCGCGTGATCGGGGCTCGCGATATCTACCCGCGTAGAAATTTCGGGCGGGTACGCTGAAGGAACCGCCGCACCAACCACCTTTCGGGAGTGCCAGTGGCACGCGTCGTAGTCGACGTCATGCTCAAGCCGGAGATCCTCGACCCCCAGGGCCAGGCGGTGCAGCGTGCACTGCCGCGCCTGGGCTTCGAGGGCATCGCCGACGTCCGCCAGGGGAAGCGCTTCGAGCTCGAGGTGGAGGGACCGGTCGACCAGGCCGCCCTCGACCGCATCCACGAGATGGCCGAAACGTTCCTCGCCAACACCGTCATCGAAGACTTCACCGTGAAGGTCGAGGCCTGACGGTGACCACTCGCATCGGAGTCGTCACGTTCCCCGGAACGCTCGACGACCGTGACTCGCTCCGTGCCGTCCGCCTCGCGGGCGCCGAGCCGGTCTCGCTGTGGCACCGCGACAAGGACCTCCACCAGGTCGACGCGGTCGTCCTCGCGGGCGGCTTCTCCTACGGCGACTACCTCCGGGCGGGAGCCATCTCCCGCTTCTCGCCGGTCATGGAGACGATCATCGAGCAGGCCAAGGCGGGCATGCCCGTCCTCGGCATCTGCAACGGCTTCCAGATCCTCACCGAGGCCCACCTGCTGCCGGGCGCCATGCTCCGCAACAACCACCTGCACTTCATCTGCCGCGACCAGAAGCTGCGCGTCGAGAACGCCCAGACCGCCTGGACCGGCGACTACGAGCAGGGCGAGGAGATCTCGGTCCCCCTCAAGAACATGGACGGCCGCTACGTCGCCGACGAGCGCACGCTCGACGAGCTGGAGGCCGAGGGGCGGGTCGCCTTCCGTTACCTCGACTTCAACCCGAACGGTTCGCTCCGCGACATCGCCGGCATCACCAACGCGGCGGGCAACGTCGTCGGCCTGATGCCGCACCCCGAGCACGCGGTCGAGCCGCTGGTCGGAACGGGTCGCACCGACGGCCTGCCGTTCTTCACCTCGGTACTGAAGAAGCTGGTAAGCGCATGACCCTCGACACCGTCAAGAACGCGACCGAGACCCCCGACGCGTCCCAGCCGTGGAAGGAGCTCGGCCTCAAGGAGGACGAGTACGCCCGGATCCGCGAGATCCTGGGCCGCCGTCCCACCGGTGCCGAGCTCGCCATGTACTCGGTCATGTGGTCCGAGCACTGCTCGTACAAGAGCAGCAAGGTCCACCTGAAGCAGTTCGGCGAGAAGGCCCCCGAGAACGACGCCATGCTCGTCGGCATCGGCGAGAACGCCGGCGTCGTCGACGTGGGCCAGGGCTACGCGGTCACCTTCAAGGTCGAGTCGCACAACCACCCCTCGTACATCGAGCCCTACCAGGGCGCGGCCACCGGCGTCGGCGGCATCGTCCGCGACATCCTCGCCATGGGTGCCCGCCCGGTCGCCGTCGTCGACCCGCTGCGCTTCGGCGCCGCGGACCACCCCGACACCAAGCGCGTCCTGCCGGGCGTCGTCGCGGGCATCGGCGGCTACGGCAACTGCCTGGGCCTGCCCAACATCGGCGGCGAGGTCGTCTTCGACTCCTGCTACCAGGGCAACCCGCTGGTCAACGCCGGCTGCATCGGCGTCATGAAGCACGAGGACATCCACCTCGCCAAGGCCTCCGGCCCCGGCAACAAGGTCATCCTCTACGGCGCCCGCACGGGCGGCGACGGCATCGGCGGCGTCTCGGTCCTCGCGTCCGAGACCTTCGACGACACCAAGCCCACCAAGCGCCCCGCCGTCCAGGTCGGCGACCCCTTCCAGGAGAAGCTCCTCATCGAGTGCACCCTGGAGATCTTCAAGGAGAAGCTGGTCGCGGGCATCCAGGACCTCGGCGGCGCCGGCCTGTCCTGCGCCACCTCCGAGCTGGCCTCGGCCGGTTCCGGCGGCATGCGGGTCGAGCTGGACACCGTCCCGCTGCGCGACGCGACGCTCTCGCCCGAGGAGATCCTCATGAGCGAGTCGCAGGAGCGCATGTGCGCGATCGTCGAGCCGCAGCACGTCGACCGCTTCATGGAGATCTGCGAGAAGTGGGACGTCATCGCCACCGTCATCGGTGAGGTGACCGACGGCGAGCGCCTGGAGATCTTCTGGCACGGCGAGCAGATCGTGGACGTGCCCCCGGGCACCGTCGCCCACGAGGGCCCGGTCTACCACCGCCCGTACGCCCGTCCGGACTGGCAGGACGCCCTCCAGGCCGACGACGCGAACAAGCTGCCCCGCCCGGCCACCTCCGAGGAGCTGCGCGCGCAGGTCCTGGCCCTGGTCTCGTCGCCGAACCAGGCGTCGAAGTCCTGGGTGACCGACCAGTACGACCGCTTCGTGCAGGGCAACACCGTCCTCGCGCAGCCCGAGGACGCCGGCATGGTCCGCATCGACGAGGAGACCAACCTCGGCGTGGCCATGGCGACCGACGGCAACGGCCGGTACGCCAAGCTCGACCCCTACACGGGCGCGCAGCTCGCGCTGGCCGAGGCGTACCGCAACGTCGCCGCGACCGGCGCCAAGCCGCTGGCCATCTCCGACTGCCTGAACTTCGGCTCGCCCGAGGACCCGGCCGTCATGTGGCAGTTCGCCGAGGCCACCCGCGGTCTCGCGGACGGCTGCCTGGAGCTGGGCACCCCGGTCACCGGCGGCAACGTCTCCCTCTACAACCAGACGGGCGACACCGCGATCCACCCGACCCCGGTCGTGGCGGTCCTCGGCGTGATCGACGACGTCAACCGCCGCACGCCGATGGCGTTCAAGGAGGAGGGCCAGCTGCTGTACCTCCTCGGCGACACCCGTGAGGAGCTCGGCGGCTCGGCCTGGTCCCAGGTCGTCCACGACCACCTCGGCGGCATGCCCCCGAAGGTGGACCTGGGCCGCGAGAAGCTGCTCGGCGAGATCCTGATCTCCGCCTCCCGCGACGGCATGATCGACGCCGCGCACGACCTGTCGGACGGCGGCGTCGTCCAGGCGCTCACCGAGTCCTGCCTGCGCGGCGGGAACGGCGCCCGCGTGGTCGTGCCCGAGGGTCTGGACGCGTTCATCTTCCTCTTCTCCGAGTCGGCGGGCCGGGCCATCGTGTCCGTCCCCCGCAGCGAGGAGCTCCGCTTCACCGACATGTGCGGCGCCCGGGGCCTCCCGGCCACCCGCATCGGTGTCGTGGACGGCGACGCGATCGAGATCCAGGGCGAGTTCGCCATCCCGCTGGCCGAGCTGCGCGAGGCCCACGAGGCGACCATCCCGGCGCTGCTCGCGTAACGCCGGTCAGGTACCGCACCCGGCCCGAGCGGCCGTAGCGATTCCGTTGCCCCCGCGGCCCTTCTGGGACGCGGGGGCGCTTCGCATACTGGCGGCGTGAGTGACCACGTCAAGTTCCTGCCGCCCGCCGCGATACCCGAGGGCGGCGCCGCCACCTGGTCCGTCGAGGACGCCGAGCGCTGGCGCGCGGCCGGCCCGCCCGCCGTCTTCGCCCCGAACGCCGGGAGCTGGGTGCTCTGGGTGCTCGTGTTCGTCTCGATCGTGCTGGTGGCCTGGAACGAACCCGAGGCGGCCGCGAGCGGCACCGGCTGGGAGGCCCACTGGGAGGGGTACCCCGAGGCCGTCCTGACGTTCAGCCTCCCGCTGGCCTACCGGCTCGCCCCGTGGCTGACGCTCGTGATGTCCGGCCTGCTCGGCGCCCGGCTGCTGGTGTCCTGGGGCGGTGTCCCCGTCGACGACACGCCGGCCCGGGCGGGCACGCTCCTGCTCCTCGCCCTCCTGGCCTGGACGGCCACCGGTGCCTGGTTCCGCCTGCGGGCCCGCCGGCGCCAGGGTGCGCTGGCCCTGGCCGCCGCGGGCGAGCGGCGCGTACCCGTGCCGGAGGGACTGCCCGGCTCCCACCGCCTCCGGGGCCTTCCGCAGCTGCTGTCCGGGTCGCTGCTCTGCCTGGCCGGAGGCGGGCTCCTCGTCTGGGGAGCGGTGGCGGAGGCCGCTGCCGGCACGGCCCACCCGTACGACCCGACGGGCCAGCAGGTCATCGCCCTCCTGGCCCTCGCCCCCGGGATGCCGCTGCTCGCGCGGGGGCTGTCCCGGCAGTGGGCGGCCCGCCGGCTGCACGCCGGCCCGCAGCCCGTCCTGGTCGTCGGCGTCCGGGCCGACAGCTACGACCACAGCTGGCTCTACCCGAACGCCGCCGACACCACCGGCAGGCCGCTGATCGGCTTCCGCGACCGCTTCGAGGACATGGCCTTCACCGGCCGGACCCTCGTCGGCGGCGCCGAGGAGCGGCTGCGCGCAGACCACCACGACGTCAACGAGTACGCCGAGCCGTACGAGGCGCTGCTCTACGGAGTCCCGCGCGAAGGGGCGGAAGTGGTGATGGAGTTCGCGGACTTCTACGGCGACACCCGGATCGGGGTGCGGATCAAGGCGGTCCCGCTGCTCGCGCGCCGCCGCCACTCCCTGTACGGGTGGCAGCCGGCGGGCACCTCGTACACCCTGGCGCAGCGTGCGGAGCGGGAGGCGCGCCGCGAGCGCCAGAGGGCGTCCTCCTCTTCGTCGTCCTCCGACAGCGGCGGCTGCGGGTCCTCCGGCGACTCCTGCGGGAGCAGTTGCGGCAGCAGCTGCGGCGGTGGCTGCGGCGGCGGTGACTGATCGGGCAGACTCGCCGGCATGGCACCCAAGACGCGCAGCTACGACCCGGCGAAGACCAGGGCGGCGGTGCTCGCCCAGTTCCGGCACCTCGCCGAGGCGGTGGACCGCCTGACCGAGGAGCAGCTCGCCGCGGACGCGGGCGTCGGTGAGTGGACCGTGCGGGACCTCGCCGAGCACATCGCCTGGGCCGTCGGCTCGCTGGCCGGGGCCGCGGGCCTGCCCCCGGCGGAGAAGGCCGAAGTCACCGTACGGACCTGGCCGTTCACCACCGAGCCCATCGCGGACCGGATCGTGGGCGCGCACCGCGGGGACGAGCCGCTGGACCTCGGGGAGCTGTACGCGCGGACGGGCGAGCGCCTCACCGAGCTGCTGGGCGTGCTGCCCGGCGACCGGCTGCTCGCGCTCTGGATCGGCGGCATGTCCGTGGCGGACTTCGTCGTGACCAGGACCGTGGAGCTGGTCGTCCACACCGATGACCTCAACCGCGCCCTGGGCCTGTCCGTCCCGCTCGACCGCCAGGCCCTGGCCACCTGCGTACGGGTGCTCGCCGACGCCCTCGCGACCAAGGCCCCGGGCGGTTCCGTCGAGGTCCGCGTGCCGCCCTTCGCCGTGGTCCAGTGCGTCGAGGGCCCCCGGCACACCCGCGGTACGCCGCCCAACGTGGTGGAGACCGACCCGCTCACCTGGCTCCGGCTGGCCACCGGCCGTACCGGCTGGGCGGCGGCGGTGGCGGACGCGGCGGTCAGCGCGAGCGGGGAGCGGGCCGACCTGAGTGCCGTCCTGCCGGTGATGAGCTGAGCCACACCGCGCGCCCGGACCCCGAACGGGGTTGATTCCAGGGCGTATCCGGCGCAACCGGGCGCGCTGCACAGCGGATCCGGAACGGATCCGGGAATCGGCGGATCCAGGGGAACCGGCCCGCCGTCCGCCACGTCAGAGCGGCATGCGTACCCATCACGTCATCACCGCGGCCCTCGCCGCGTCCCTGGCCCTGACGGCCTGCGGTGCCACCGAGACCGCCGGCACGGCCCCGGGCGGCAAGGGCGTGTCCGGAGTCAAGTGGACCGTCGAAACACTCGACAACGACGGCAAGCGCGAGGCGGCCCCCGCAGGTACGGGCGCCCACCTCCTGATCGAAGACGGCAAGGTGCAGGGCAACAACGGCTGCGCCGACTTCACCGCCCCGGCCGAGGCCGACGGCAACAGCCTCACCGTGAAGGACGCCGAGGTCACCGACATCGGCTGTGACCCGACCGCCATGAAGTTCGGCGAGGCCTTCCAGAAGCTGATCACCGGCAAGCTGACCACCTCGGTCTCCGGCGACCGGCTGACCCTCACCACCGCGGGTGGTGACAAGATCACCCTGACCTCGAAGCCCGAGACGCTCACCCCGCTCAACGGCACCCGCTGGACGGTCGACTCGCTGGTCCAGGGCGAGGCCGTGACCTCCGTCCCGCAGGACGCGAACGGCAAGGCCTGGTTCGTGATCGGCAAGGACGGCGCGGTCCAGGGCAACCTCGGCTGCAACAACTTCACCAGCAAGGCGACCGCGGCCGGCGGCGAGGTGACCTTCGGTCCGCTCGCCTCGACGCGGATGGCCTGCACCGGCCCCGCCGGCGAGGTGGAGAAGGCGGTCTCGGCCGTCCTGAAGGGCAAGGTCGCGTACTCCGTCGAGAGCGGCGCGCTGACGCTGACCGCCCCGAACGGCAAGGGCCTGCGCGCCACGGCCCAGCCGGCCGCCTCGTAGCGGCCCGCATGCGTCCCGTACCGGCCCCGGGTGGGCCGGGGCCGGTACGGGATCCACTCCCTCAGGGGTCACGGCTCAGTACGGGAGCAGCCCGGCGTCGGTGCGCTCCCAGGCCGCCCTCAGCTCCACCAGCAGGTCGGGCCGTACGGCGGCCCTGTCCGCCTGCTCGCGGACGTCGGCCGACAGGTCGAAGAGCTGGTCGCGGCCGCTCTTGCCGCGGTAGTACTTCCAGTCGCCGCGCCGCAGTGCCCGCTCGCCCCGCACCCGCCAGAACAGGTCCCGCTCGGGCAGCTCCTCACCGCGCAGCAGGTACCCGGCCAGGCTCGTGCCGTCCAGCGGGTACGCCGGGTGCGGCCGGGCCCCGGCCACCTCCAGCAGGGTGGCCGTCCAGTCCGGCGTGAACACCGGCTCGTGGCTGATCTGGCCCCCGTCGAGACGGGCTGGCCAGCGCACGATCGTGGGCACGCGGATGCCGCCCTCTTGGAGCGAGCCCTTGTTCCCGGCCAGCGGCCAGTTGTACGAGAAGCGCTCGCCGCCGTTGTCGCTGGCGAAGAACACCAGCGTGTCCCGCTCCTGGCCGGACCGCTTCAGGGCCTTCAGCACCTCGCCGACCGACCGGTCGAGGTCCTCGACCAGCTCCTTGTACTTCTCGATCGAGCCGCCGTCCTGGTGCCACAGCGCCCGGTTGTCGCCGGCCCTGATCCGGCGGGCGATCTCGGCCCCCTCCGCCTCGTCGCCTTCGGCGATCCAGGGCCAGTGGGGGGTCGTGAAGTTCAGGTTGAGCAGCCAGGGCCGGTCGTGGTCGCGGGCGATGTACTCGCCGGCCCGCTCGGTGAGGATCCGCGTGTAGTACCGCAGGTCCTTGTACTCGGCGTCACCCTCGTAGAGGTCGTACTCGCCGGTGTTGCTGAGCTTGGAGTAGTACTCCAGGGCCCCGCCGAAGTTGCCGAAGAACTCGTCCCAGCCGGACCGGGTGGGGCTGTAGTCGGGCAGGTAGCCGCAGTGCCACTTGCCGATCAGCGCGGTCGCGTAGCCGGAGTCCCGGAGCAGCGAGGCCAGCGTCGGGTGGGTCGGCTCCAGGCCCGCCGTCCTGTCCGCGATCGGCTCGGCCAGGCCGCCCTTGGTACGGCCCGGGAAGCGGCCGGTGTAGAGGCTGAAGCGGGTCGGGGAGCAGGTCGCGGAGCCCGAGTAGGCGTCGGTGAACCGCACGCCCTGCCGGGCCAGCCGGTCGAGGTTGGGGGTGCGGATGTGGCTGGATCCGTACGAGGACAGGTCCGCCCAGCCGAGGTCGTCACCCAGGATGAACAGGATGTTGGGCCGCCGGGAGTGGCGTCCGCGGGCCGCGCGGAAGGCGTGCTCGGCCGGGGCTCCGCCGGCGGCCGGGGCGGCCTCGGCGGCACCCGCGGCGGGGGCCCCGGCGAGGCCCGCGGCGGCCGCGGCACCGGCGGTGACGGCCCCGCCGAAGGCCCGGCGGGACAGGGGAGAAGCGGAACGGGAGTCGGAACGGGAGTCAGAGGAAGACACAAGTGCTCCAGGGCGCAGCCGGCCGGGCCCTCGGCCGGGTGGCGCGCGGGACGGCGCGCGGCGGCCCCGGACAGGGCTGGGCGGAGAAGAAAGGGAAAAGGGAAAAGAGTTGTGACTACGCGGAGCAGCGACAGATGGCGCTCGCGACACGGACCAGGTCCACGTGCCGGCGCTCGACGAGGGTGACGACTCGGTCACCGAGGGGCTGCATGGGGCGAGAGCCTCCACGAATTCCCTTGTAGATGTCAACAAACGATCCGAATACCGAGACGGAGGGGGTTCGTCACCCTCTGTGCTGTGACATTTCCCGGCCCTCCCCAATTCGGACCAGTGGTCGACGTCGCCTAGACTCGGTGTCGTGCCTCGTGGTGATGGACGACTCAACCACGACCTGCTCCCCGGCGAGAAGGGCCCCCAGGACGCTTGCGGCGTCTTCGGTGTCTGGGCTCCGGGTGAAGAGGTCGCCAAGCTCACCTACTTCGGACTGTATGCACTGCAGCACCGTGGACAAGAGTCCGCGGGCATCGCTGTGAGCAACGGTTCCCAGATCCTCGTCTTCAAGGACATGGGCCTCGTGTCCCAGGTCTTCGACGAAACCTCCCTCGGCTCCCTCCAGGGCCATATCGCGGTCGGTCACGCCCGTTACTCGACCACCGGTGCCTCGGTGTGGGAGAACGCGCAGCCCACCTTCCGTGCCACCGCCCACGGCTCCATCGCCCTGGGTCACAACGGCAACCTGGTGAACACCGCCGAGCTGGCCGAGATGGTCGCGGACCTGCCGCGCCAGGACGGCCGCGCCACTCAGGTGGCGGCGACCAACGACACCGACCTGGTCACGGCCCTGCTGGCCGGACAGGTCGACGCCGAAGGCAAGCCGCTGACCATCGAGGAATCCGCGGCCGTGGTCCTGCCCAAGGTCCGCGGAGCCTTCTCCCTCGTCTTCATGGACGAGAACACTCTGTACTGCGCCCGTGACCCGCAGGGCATCCGCCCGCTGGTCCTGGGCCGCCTGGAGCGCGGCTGGGTCGTCGCCTCCGAGACCGCCGCACTCGACATCTGCGGTGCCAGCTTCGTCCGCGAGGTCGAGCCGGGTGAGATCGTCGCCATCGACGAGAACGGTCTCCGTACGTCCCGATTCGCGGAAGCGAAGCCCAAGGGCTGTGTCTTCGAGTACGTGTACCTGGCCCGCCCGGACACGGACATCGCCGGCCGGAACGTGTACCTCTCGCGTGTCGAGATGGGCCGCCGTCTGGCCAAGGAAGCCCCGGTCGACGCCGACCTGGTGATAGCGACGCCGGAGTCGGGCACCCCCGCCGCCGTCGGCTACGCCGAGGCCAGCGGCATTCCGTACGGCTCCGGCCTGGTGAAGAACGCCTACGTGGGCCGAACCTTCATCCAGCCGTCGCAGACCATCCGCCAGCTTGGCATCCGCCTGAAGCTCAACCCGCTCAAGGAAGTCATCCGGGGCAAGCGCCTGGTGGTCGTCGACGACTCGATCGTCCGCGGCAACACCCAGCGCGCGCTCGTGAAGATGCTCCGCGAGGCCGGTGCGGCCGAGGTCCACATCCGGATCTCCTCCCCGCCGGTGAAGTGGCCGTGCTTCTTCGGCATCGACTTCGCCACCCGTGCGGAACTGATCGCCAACGGCATGTCGATCGACGAGATCGGCAAGTCCCTGGGCGCGGACTCCCTCGCGTACATCTCGCTCGACGCGATGATCGAGGCGACCACGATCCAGAAGCCGAACCTCTGCCGCGCCTGCTTCGACGGCGAGTACCCCATGGAGCTGCCCGACCCGGAGCTCCTGGGCAAGCAGCTGCTGGAGACCGAGCTGGCGGGCGGCGCCGACGCCGCCGACGCGCTCCGTCGCCCGTAACCCCTCACGCAGTACGAACACGAAAGTTCTCAACCCCATGTCTGAGACCACCGGTGCCTCCTACGCGTCCGCGGGCGTCGACATCGAAGCGGGCGACCGCGCCGTCGAGCTGATGAAGGAGTGGGTGAAGAAGACGCAGCGCCCCGAGGTCCTCGGCGGCCTCGGCGGATTCGCCGGCCTCTTCGACGCCTCCGCCCTCAAGCGCTACGAGCGCCCGCTGCTCGCCTCGGCCACCGACGGCGTCGGCACCAAGGTCGACATCGCCCGCCAGATGGGCGTGTACGACACCATCGGCCACGACCTGGTCGCGATGGTCATGGACGACATCGTCGTCTGCGGTGCCGAGCCGCTGTTCATGACCGACTACATCTGCGTGGGCAAGGTCCACCCGGAGCGGGTCGCCTCGATCGTCAAGGGCATCGCCGAGGGCTGTGTCCTGGCCGGATGTGCCCTGGTGGGCGGCGAGACCGCCGAGCACCCGGGCCTCCTGGGGCCGGACGACTTCGACGTCGCCGGCGCCGGCACGGGCGTGGTCGAGTACGACCGCCTGCTGGGCGCGGATCGTATCCGTACGGGGGACGCGGTCATCGCGATGGCGTCCTCCGGCCTTCACTCGAACGGGTACTCGCTGGTCCGCCACGTGCTCTTCGACCGGGCCGGCCTGTCCCTGGACCGCGAGGTCCCGGAGTTCGGCCGGACCCTCGGCGAGGAGCTCCTGGAGCCGACGAAGATCTACTCGCTGGACTGCCTGGCGCTCACCCGGACCTCCGAGGTGCACGCGTTCTCGCACATCACCGGCGGTGGCCTGGCCGCGAACCTGGCCCGGGTCATCCCGGACCACCTGCACGCCACGGTCGACCGTTCGACCTGGACGCCGGGCGCGGTCTTCGACCTGGTCGGCAAGGCGGGCCGGGTCGAGCAGCTGGAGCTGGAGAAGACCCTGAACATGGGCGTCGGCATGATGGCCGTCCTGCCCCAGGAGTCGGTGGAGGTCGCCCTGGCGACGCTGGCCGACCGGGGCGTCGACGCCTGGGTCGCCGGTGAGATCGTCGAGCGCGGCGAGCACACCGAGGGCGCGACCCTGACCGGCACCTACGCGAGCTGAGCAGCACGAAAACCCGGTCCGGGGTTCACCCTGGACCGGGTTTGGTGTTGTGGTCCTTGCCGGCGGGGGAACCGCCGGCAGACCGGATGCGTCAAGCGCCGCGACGCTGCGACGACGGGTCGGACTCCTCGTCCTCGTCATCGTCGTTGTACAGATCCGCGTAGCGGGCGTACGGGTCGTCGTCCTCGTCGTCGTCCTCGAACGGCTCGCCGTTAGGCGGCTGGTTCGAAACCGGCTGCGAAGTCGATGCGCCCAGCTCGTTGGCCAGACGCGACAGGTCAGTCCCGCCGCTGTTGTACTTCAGCTGGCGGGCGACCTTCGTCTGCTTGGCCTTGGCCCGGCCGCGCCCCATGGCTCGACCCCCTCGGTGACGGGGCTCGACGGCCCCAGAGTCTTGACACGCGTTCATGATTCGGAACGGACTCCCCGTGGAGAGACCGTGTCCGTAGGGCTTTAACGGTACCTGTTTCCGCGGCCATACGGTACGTCGCCCGCATGACGTGCCTCGGAGCAGTGCCGGCGAGGCGCCCTGTACTCGCTGGTCAGCTGCGATTTTAGCCCCTAATCGCGGGCCGACCCGCCGAAGTGCAGTGAGTCTTGTCTCGCTGCACCCCGGCGGGCCGTACGGTTGCCCGTTTTCCGGCCTTTACGCCGTACGGGCGGCGCGGGCCTCCGCCATGCGCTGCTCGGCGATCCGGTCGGACGCCGCGGCCGGCGGGATGCCGTCGGCCTTCGCGCGAGCAAAGATCTCCAGGGTGGTGTCGAAGATCTTGGTCGCCTGGACCTTGCAGCGGTCGAAGTCGAAGCCGTGCAGCTCGTCCGCCACCTGGATCACGCCGCCGGCGTTGACCACGTAGTCGGGGGCGTACAGGATGCCGCGGTCCTCGAGGTCCTTCTCGATGCCGGGGTGGGCCAGCTGGTTGTTGGCCGCGCCGCAGACGATCTTCGCGGTGAGCACGGGGACCGAGTCGTCGTTCAGGGCGCCGCCCAGCGCGCACGGGGCGTAGATGTCCAGGCCCTCGGTGCGAATCAGGGCGTCGGTGTCGGCGACGGCCGTGACCTGCGGGTGCTTGTCGATGATGCGCTGCACGGACTCCTGGCGGACGTCCGTGATGACGACCTCGGCGCCGTCCTCCAGCAGGTGCTCGACCAGGTAGTGGCCGACCTTGCCGACGCCCACGACGCCGACCTTGCGGCCGCGGAGGGTCGGGTCGCCCCACAGGTGCTGGGCGCTGGCGCGCATGCCCTGGAAGACGCCGTACGCGGTGAGCACGGAGGAGTCGCCGGCGCCGCCGTTCTCGGGGGAGCGGCCGGTCGCCCATCGGGTCTCGCGGGCCACGACGTCCATGTCGGCGACGAAGGTGCCGACGTCGCAGGCGGTCACGTACCGGCCGCCGAGGGACTCGACGAACCGGCCGTAGGCCAGCAGGAGTTCCTCGGTCTTGATGACGTCCGGGTCGCCGATGATCACGGCCTTGCCGCCGCCGAGGCCGAGACCGGCCATGGCGTTCTTGTACGACATGCCGCGCGAGAGGTTCAGCGCGTCGCGGACGGCCTCCTCGTCGGAGGCGTAGGCGTGGAAGCGGGTGCCGCCGAGGGCCGGGCCCAGCGCGGTGGAGTGGATGGCGATGACGGCCTTCAGGCCCGTGGCGCGGTCCTGGCACAGCACGACTTGCTCGTGGCCGCCCTGCTCCGTGCGGAACAGGGTGTGCAGGACGCCGTCGGTCATTTCGGTCACGGTGGTGACTCCCATGGAAGAGATGCGGCGGGGGCCCTCCTGCGGGTGGGGAGGGCGTGTGAGAGCAGCGTAAGTCCAAAGGGGTGCCCCGAAGGGCCCAGTGCCGAGGATCACCCTCTCCCGGAGTACCGGAGTAGCCGGGGCGGGCAGCGGGGAGGAGGTGGGGGTGACCGAATCCTCCGAGCGCAGGGCACCTTCCGCGCGGTCGGCGCTGACCGTCCCGTACGCCTCCTACCTGCGCGTGTACGAGCCCCTCGCGGCCTTCGACGAGCCCGAGCGCAGCCACTGGGCGGAGTACGCCCGGCGCGGCGAGATCCCCACGTACCAGGACGAACTCCGCCGGTGCCTGGCGGACTTGGTGCCGGTGCCGCCGGTCGGCGTGCCGGTGCACGAGAGTCCGGACGCCTTCGTGGAGCGGATCGGCGGGACGCTGCTGGTGTGTCCGTGGCGGACCAGGCTGCGGGGCTGGCTGGCGCTGGAGGAGCTGAGCGAAGAGTTCCCGGCGCCGGTGCTGGACGCGGCGCTGCCCCCGGTGGTGCGGCTCCAGGCGCTCGCGGACTTCGAGCGGTGGCGGGAGCGGCACCCGGACGCGCGGCCGTGGATCAGGTCGGCGGTGTGGCAGGTGCCACTGCGCTGGTTCGTGCTTTTCACGGACGATGAGCGCGAGTACGTTCCCGGGGAGCGGCTGAGGTACCGGGCGCCGATGGTCCAGGGCCGCCGGCGGCTGGCCCTGGCGCTGCGGGTGCTGCGCCGGGCGGAGGGCTACGGACCGCTGGCCGAGGGACTGGTCGACGTCGGGAAGTGGCTGGAGGAGTTCCACCCGCGCTCGATGCTCGAACTGGACTACGGCGGCCTGGTCCACGCCCTGCCGAAGGCGAGGCTGGCGGCCGACCGGTCGGCGGCGGACCTGGCGGCCGGGCTCGCCGCCCTGCGGGACGGTGACGAGCGGACGGCGGAGGAGCGGTACGAGCTGCTGGCCGAGCGCTGGCGCTCGGTTCGGGAACGACTCTTCGCCAACTAGTGACTTCCGCCACGGAATCAGAGATCGTTTACACGCTTCGGGTCCTTGGGTCGGGACCTACGTCCCGATCCGGGCCATTGGCTCAAGCGTGACGGACCGCACTAACCACACCCTTGCGCCGTTCCCCTACCCTCGTGCCAAAATAGGACAAGGAGTCCGGGGAGGGTTCCTTCCGTCCAAGTAAGGGCGGAATGCTCGGTATTGCACTCTATGGGGGGTCGAATGGCTCCCGATCGCTGTGTGACTGATCGTCACTGTGGGGTGACTGTCCGTTATGGGCGGGTCCGGCGTCTTCCGTCTTGGATGAACACCTCAGAGGGCAATTCCATCGGTTTGGCCGACGTGGCTGGACAGATGGTGTAGTTGTAGTGCCGAGGACAAGCCGTTCGTCCTATAACCGACTCGGCCCGCGTATGTCCATTTCGGGCAACGCGGGCCAAGGTGCAGAATTTAGAGGAAAGAACCGAGATGGTTCGGTTCTCCCGAGGAGGCCGCTCATGACCGCTCGCACCCCTGATGCCGAGCCGCTGCTGACCCCGGCTGAGGTTGCCACGATGTTCCGCGTGGACCCGAAGACGGTCACCCGCTGGGCCAAGGCTGGCAAGCTCACGTCCATCCGCACCCTGGGTGGGCACCGCCGTTACCGCGAGGCTGAGGTCCGCGCCCTGCTTGCGGGAATTCCGCAGCAGCGCAGCGAGGCCTGAGTTTCCGCAGCACCCCGTATTGCCGGGTCTTAATCGGGTCCCCCAACCCGATTAACCCACACAGCTCCATACGACGGGACCTGCCCCAACAGGTCCTCAGCCCCTGCTCGGCAGGGTGTGAAGTCGTCAGATCGCGCTGGACTCCGCCGGGTCCAGCGCGATCTTTTTGTGTCCGGCGCCGGCGGCCGTCCTGAGGTGCAATTGCACATATAAAATGGACGGGGTGTAGGGGGGCCATAAATAAGAGGGTTCCGAAAACTCGTCTGGTGACACCTGTCACACTGGTCCACTCTTGTCATCCCGGCAATGCACCCGTAAAGGGACTCCTCGGGTGAGACCGGTCATGCGAACGGGCGACTTTTGGCCCGACCTGTCGGAATTGGTCATTCCACTTTCGGGTGACAGTCAAACCCTGAAACTCGAACACGCGACTGGGGGCGCCTGCGAGGTGCGCGAACACGAAGAAGCCCGCATCCAGGGGATGCGGGCTTCTTCGGTAAGGCGATCCTGACGGGACTTGAACCCGCGACCTCCACCTTGACAGGGTGGCGAGCTAACCAACTGCTCCACAGGACCTCGTTGCTGCCGAATGCTCGGCTGCGAATCAGACTGTACAGCAGTTCCCGGGGTGCGGTCGAACCCGCTTCCCGCAGGCCCCGGCCGGGCTCCGGCCGGGGCGCTGTCGGGGCGCTGTCGGGGCGCGGTCAGGGCGCCGCGGCGTCGATGGCCTTCACGATCCGTTTGTCCGAGACGGGGTACGCCGTGCCGAGCGCGTGGGCGAAGTAGCTCACCCGCAGCTCCTCGATCATCCAGCGGATGTCCAGCACTTCCTGCGGCACCGGGCGCCCCTGCGGCAGCTGTTCCAGCAGCCAGGCGTACTCGTCCTGCATCTCGTGGACCTTCTCCATGCGGGTGGTGTCCCGCTGCACGCCCGTGGGCATCTGCTGGAGGCGCCGGTCCACGGCCACCAGGTAGCGCATCAGGTCCGGCAGCCGTCCGACGCCGGTGAGCGTCACGAAGCCGGCCGGTACGAGCGCCGCCAGCTGCGTCCTGACGTCCTGGACGTTGTTCAGGAGGGCCAGGCTGTTCGTCGCCTTCAGACGGCGCTCACAGGCCTGCCAGGCGGCCAGGATCTGCCTGACCTGGGAGACCGTGCGGACGGTCAGCTCCACGAGGTCGGCACGCACCTTGTCGTAGAGCTTCCGGAAGGACTCCTCGTCCCAGGCCGGGCCCCCGTGGTCGGCGATCAGCCGGTCGGCCGCGGCCGTGGCGCAGTCGTCGAACAGGGCCTGGACGGAGCCGTGCGGGTTCCGGGACAGCGCGAGCTTGTCCTGGTTGCCGAGCCGGTCCGAGGCGAACTTCGCGGGGTTCACCGGAATGTTCAGCATGATCAGCTTCCGGGTGCCCCGCCACATCGCCTGGCGCTGCTCCGCCTCGGTGTCGAAGAGCCGGACCGCGACGGTGTCGCCCTCGTCCACCAGGGCCGGGTACGCCTTGACCGGCTGGCCGGCCCGCCGGGTCTCGAAGACCCTGGTCAGCGTGCCGATCGTCCAGTCCGTCAGCCCGGCCCGCTCCACGGACTCGCCGCCGGAGCGCTCGGCGGTGGCCGCGGCGGCCTTGGAGAGGGCCTGGCGGGCCTTGGGCCGCAGCCTGAGGCGCAGGGCCTCCAGGTCCTTGTCCTCGGCGATCCCGCGGCGCCGCTCGTCGACGATCCGGAAAGTGATCTTGAGGTGGTCCGGGATCCGCGTGAGGTCGAAGTCCTCGGCGGTCACCGGGACGCCCACCATCCGCTGGAGCTCGCGCGCCAGGGTGACCGTCAGCGGCTCCTGCAGCGGGACCGCGGTGTCGAGGAAGCGGCCGGCGAAGTTCGGCGCCGGCACGTAGTGGCGCCGGATCGGCTTGGGCAGCGAGCGGATCAGCTCGGTGACGACCTCCTCGCGCAGGCCCGGGATCTGCCAGTCGAAGCCCTGGTCCGTCACCTGGTTGAGCACCTGGAGCGGAATGTGAACCGTCACGCCGTCCGCGTCCGCGCCCGGCTCGAACTGGTAGGTGACCTTGAACTTGAGGTTCCCCTGGCGCCAGGAGTCGGGATAGTCGTCCTTCGTGACCCCGGCGGCCTTCTCCGTGAGGAGCATCTCCCGTTCGAAATCGAGGAGTTCGGGTTCATCGCGGCGCTTGTGCTTCCACCACGAGTCGAAATGGGCGCCGGATACGACGTGTTCGGGGATGCGCTGCTCGTAGAAATCGAAGAGCGTCTCGTCGTCCACGAGAATGTCGCGACGCCGGGCGCGGTGCTCCAACTCCGCTACTTCCGTGAGGAGTTTGCGGTTGTCGGAGAAGAATTTGTGATGCGTGCGCCAGTCGCCCTCGACGAGCGCGTTGCGGATGAACAGCTCGCGCGAGACCTCGGGGTCGATCTTCCCGTAGTTGATTTTGCGCTGGGCGACGATCGGTACGCCGTACAGCGTCACCCGCTCGTACGCCATGACGGCCGCCTGGTCCTTCTCCCAGTGCGGCTCGCTGTACGTGCGCTTGATCAGGTGCTGTGCGAGGGGCTCGACCCACTCCGGCTCGACCTTGGCGTTGACCCGGGCCCACAGCCGGGAGGTCTCCACCAGCTCCGCCGACATCACGAACTTCGGCTGCTTCTTGAACAGCGCGGAGCCCGGGAAGATCGCGAACTTGGCCGACCGGGCGCCGAGGTACTCGTTCTTGTCGGTGTCCTTGAGGCCGATGTGCGAGAGCAGACCGGCCAGCAGCGAGACGTGGATGTGCTGCTCGGGGGCGTCGGCCTCGTTGAGGTGGATGCCCATGGTCTTGGCGACCGTACGCAGCTGCGAGTAGATGTCCTGCCACTCGCGGATCCGCAGGAAGTTCAGGTACTCCTGCTTGCACATCCGGCGGAACGCGGACGAGCCGCGCTCCTTCTGCTGCTCGCGGACGTACCGCCACAGGTTCAGGAAGGCCAGGAAGTCGCTGGTCTCGTCCTTGAAGCGGGCGTGCTGCTGGTCCGCCTGGGTCTGCTTGTCCGAGGGCCGCTCGCGCGGGTCCTGGATCGACAGGGCGGCCGCGATGACCATGACCTCGCGGACGCAGTTGTTCTTGTCGGCCTCGACGACCATCCGGGCGAGCCGGGGGTCGACCGGCAGCTGGGAGAGCTTCCGGCCGAGCTGGGTGAGCCGCTGCCCCTTGCTCCCCGACTGGGGGCTCTTCTGCGCCGGTTCCAGCGCACCCAGCTCCTGGAGCAGCTGCACGCCGTCGCGGATGTTGCGGTGGTCCGGCGGGTCGATGAAGGGGAACTTCTCGATCTCGCCCAGGCCGGCCGCGGTCATCTGGAGGATGACCGACGCCAGGTTGGTGCGGAGGATCTCGGCGTCCGTGAACTCCGGGCGCGCGTTGAAGTCGTCCTCGGAGTACAGCCGGATGCAGATGCCGTCGGAGGTACGGCCGCAGCGGCCCTTGCGCTGGTTGGCGCTGGCCTGACTGATCCGCTCGATCGGCAGCCGCTGCACCTTCGTGCGGTGGCTGTACCGGGAGATGCGGGCGTTGCCCGGGTCGATCACGTACTTGATGCCCGGCACGGTGAGGGAGGTCTCGGCGACGTTGGTCGCCAGGACGATCCGGCGGCCGGTGTGCTGCTGGAAGACCCGGTGCTGCTCGGCGTGCGAGAGCCGTGCGTACAGGGGGAGCACCTCGGTGAAGCGAAGCTTCAGCTTGTTGAGGGCGTCCGCGGTGTCGCGGATCTCGCGCTCACCCGAGAGGAAGACCAGGATGTCGCCCGGGCCCTCCGCCTGGAGCTCGTCGACGGCGTCGCAGATGGCGGTGATCTGGTCCCGGTCGGACTCCTCGGAGTCCTCCTCCAGGAGCGGGCGGTAGCGCACCTCGACCGGGTACGTACGGCCGCTGACCTCGACGATCGGGGCGTCCCCGAAGTGGCGGGAGAAGCGCTCGGGGTCGATCGTCGCGGAGGTGATCACGACCTTGAGGTCGGGGCGCTTCGGGAGCAGCTGGGCGAGGTAGCCGAGCAGGAAGTCGATGTTGAGGCTGCGCTCGTGGGCCTCGTCGATGATGATCGTGTCGTAGGCGCGCAGCTCGCGGTCCGTCTGGATCTCGGCGAGCAGGATGCCGTCCGTCATCAGCTTCACGAAGGTCGCGTCCGGGTCGACCTGGTCCGTGAACCGGACCTTCCAGCCGACCGTCTCGCCGAGCTCGGTCTTCAGCTCCTCGGCGATCCGCTCCGCGACCGTGCGCGCCGCGATCCGGCGCGGCTGCGTGTGCCCGATCATGCCGCGCAGGCCCCGGCCCAGCTCCATGCAGATCTTGGGGATCTGCGTGGTCTTGCCGGAGCCGGTCTCGCCCGCGACGATCACGACCTGGTGGTCGCGTATCGCCTCGGCGATCTCGTCCTTCTTCTGACTGACCGGGAGCGTCTCCGGATACGTGATCTCCGGCCGCCGCGCGGCACGCGCGGCCACCCGCTCGGCGGCCTTCGCGGCCTCGGCGGCGATCTCGTCGATGACCGCCTGGCGTGCCTCCGGCTTGCGGATGCGCCGCGCGCCCTCGAGACGGCGGCCGAGGCGGTGCGCGTCGCGGAGCGGGAGCTCCGCGAGCAAGGTCTGGAGGGCGGCGAAGGAAGTAGACATACCTGATCGAGGATCTCACCGATGCCCTCCGGGTGGCGAACCCATTTCAGAGGGCGGGACGTACCATTTCGGGACGAGTTCTCCCGTCATCATCCCCTCGCGAAAGGCCCGAGCCCCCCGCATGCCCTCTCCCGCCGCCAAGCCGCTGCTGATCTCCGCCGGGGTCGCGCTCGCCGCCGTCACCCTGGGTCTGGTCTCCTGGCAGGCCACCGAGCGCACGGACGGGTCCGCCGAGGGCCCGGCCACCTCCGCCTCCGCCCCGGCCACCGCGGGCGGCGGCGAGCAGCCCTCGCCCCAGACACGGGAGCTGATGAAGCTGGCGCGCCGGGACCGGGCGGACGGCCTCGCGCAGGGCAGCGTCGCCGCGCCGGTCGTGATGATCGAGTACGCGGACTTCAAGTGCGGGTACTGCGGGAAGTTCGCCCGGGACACCGAGCCCGAGCTGGTCCGCAAGTACGTGCAGGACGGCACCCTGCGCATCGAGTGGCGCAACTACCCGATCTTCGGCGCCGACTCCGAGGCCGCGGCCAAGGCGGCCTGGGCGGCCGGCCGGCAGGGCCGGTTCTGGCAGTTCCACGCGGCGGCCTACGCCGAGGGCAGCAAGGAGAAGGGCTTCGGCGACGCCCGCCTGGTGGAGCTGGCCGAGGAGGCCGGCGTGCCGGACCTGGACCGCTTCTCGGCGGACATGAAGGGCGAGGCCGCCCAGCTGGCGCTGCAGAAGGACCAGGACGAGGCCTACCGCCTCGGGGTGTCCTCCACCCCCTCCTTCCTGATCGGCGGGCACCCGCTCGCGGGCGCCCAGCCGATGGAGGCCTTCGTCCAGGCCATCGAGAAGGCGAAGGCGGAGGCGGCGCGGCAGCCGGCCGTCGGGCAGCAGGAGAACGCCAAGCCGGGCACCGCCGCCCCGGGCACCACCGCTCCCGGCACGCCTGCTCCGGGCACCCCGGCCCCGGGCACGCCTGCTCCGGGCGCCCCGGCCCCGGGGGCCTCCGTCGCGGCGGGCGCCGGTGCGTCCCGTACGCCCGGCGCCGCGGAGTAGCCGTGGAGATCGGCTACCTGGCCGCCTTCCTCGGCGGTCTGCTCGCGCTGCTCTCGCCGTGCAGCGCCCTGCTGCTGCCGGCCTTCTTCGCGTACTCGATCGACTCCGCCTCGCGCCTGCTGGCGCGGACCGGGATCTTCTACGCCGGCCTGGCCACCACCCTCGTGCCGCTGGGCGCCGCGGGCTCGTTCGCCGGGCGGTTCTTCCACGGCCACCGCGACCAGCTCGTCCTCTTCGGCGGCTGGCTGATCATCGCGCTGGGCCTCGCCCAGATCCTCGGCCTCGGTTTCGCCCCGCGCCGCCTGGCGGAGCTGTCGGGCCGGATCCGCCCCACCACCGCCCTGTCCGTGTACGCGCTGGGCGCCGTCTACGGGCTCGCCGGGTTCTGCGCCGGCCCCATCCTGGGCAGCGTCCTGACGGTGGCCGCGGTCAGCGGCAGTCCGGTCTACGGCGGTCTGCTGCTCGCCGTGTACGCGCTCGGGATGGCCGTACCGCTCTTCCTGCTGGCCCTGCTGTGGGAGCGGTTCGACCTCGGGCGGCGGCGCTGGCTGCGCGGGCGGACCCTGTCGGCGGGGCGGTTCCGGCTGCACACCACCTCGCTGCTGTCCGGGCTGTTCTTCATCGTGCTGGGCGCGCTGTTCCTGGCGTACGACGGGGCGAGCGCCCTGCCCGGGCTGCTGGACGTGGACGACTCGTACGCCGTGGAGCAGGGGGTGCGCGGCTTCGCGGACGCGGTGCCGGACTGGGCGCTGCTGGGCGGCGTGGCGGCCGGTGCGCTCGTGGTGGGCCTGGTGCGCTGGCGGCGGGCGGCCCGCGGCGAGGCGGCTGCCGGCAGCCGCGGGGAGTAGCGGCCCGTGCCGGCGGGGAGGAGCCGCCCGTGCTCCGCTCCCCCCTCCGGGGGAGTCCGGGCAACGCGAAAGGCCCCGTCCGAGGACGGGGCCTTCCAATGGTGGCTGGGGCCGGGGTCGAACCGGCGACCTATCGCTTTTCAGGCGATCGCTCGTACCAACTGAGCTACCCAGCCACGAGGACTCTTGCGAGCCTCAGCGATCCTGACGGGACTTGAACCCGCGACCTCCACCTTGACAGGGTGGCGAGCTAACCAACTGCTCCACAGGACCATGTTTGTACGAGATTACTCTCGCACAGGTTACAGCGTGCCCCCAACGGGATTCGAACCCGTGCTACCGCCTTGAAAGGGCGGCGTCCTGGGCCACTAGACGATGAGGGCTAAGGGCCCACCTGGGCGCTTCTCAGCGCGTCGGGGACGTGAGAAGCATATGGGATGGGAGGAGGTATCGCCAAAACGGTTTCCTCCGAGGGGGGAACGGCCGGTCCGCGGGGGAGAATGGCCGGGTGCTGGAGATGACGCGTGAGGAGTTCGAGGAGCTCGTCGCGGAGGCCCTGGACCGGATCCCGCCGGAGCTCACCCGGCTGATGGACAACGTCGCCGTGTTCGTCGAGGACGAGCCGCCGGCCGACGACCCCGAGCTGCTCGGCCTCTACGAGGGCACCCCGCTGACCGACCGCGGCGAGTGGTACGCCGGGGTGCTGCCCGACCGCATCACGATCTACCGGAACCCGACGCTGCGGATCTGCGAGACGCGCGAGGACGTGGTCGAGGAGACCGAGGTGACCGTCGTCCACGAGATCGCCCACCACTTCGGCATCGACGACGAACGGCTGCACGCCCTGGGGTACGGGTGACCCGGCCCGTACCGGGTGCGGAGGCCATCGACCCGGACGTCGACCTGCACGTGCCGGCCCACCGGGCCGAGCGGCGCGGGCCGGTGCTGGCCGCCGTGGCCGCGGGTGGTGCGCTGGGGGCGCTCGCGCGCTACGCGGTGGCGCTCGCCTGGCCCGCCGCGCCGGGGGCCTTCCCCTGGGGGACGTTCGGGGTGAACGTCCTGGGGTGCGGGCTGATCGGGGTGTTGATGGTGCTGGTCGGCGAGGGGGGCCGGCGGGCGCACCCGCTGGTGCGGCCGTTCCTGGGGGTGGGGGTGCTCGGGGGGTTCACCACCTTCTCAACCTATGCCCTGGAGTTCTCGCGGCTGCTGGACGCGGGTGAGGCCGGCACGGCGCTGGCCTACGCGGGGGCGACCCTCGGCGGGGCGCTCGGCGCGGTGTGGCTCGCGGCCTCCGTGACGCGGCTGCTGGTGCGGCGGTGGGCGTCGGCTCCGGCGGTGGGGCCGTGAGCGGCGGGGCCGGGACCTGGGTGCTGGTCGCGGTGGGCGGGGCGGTGGGGGCGCCGCTGCGCTACCTGACGGACCGTGCGGTGCAGTCCAGGCACGATTCGGTGTTCCCCTGGGGGACGTTCACGGTGAACGCCGTGGGGTCGCTGGTGCTGGGGGTGCTGACCGGGGCGGTGCTCGCGGGGCGGGCCGGCGGTGCGCTCCAGGCGCTGCTGGGGACCGGGCTGTGCGGGGCGCTCACGACGTACTCGACGTTCTCGTACGAGACCCTGCGGCTGGCGGAGCGCGGGTGGCGGTTCCTCGCGGCGGCGAACGCGGCGGCTTCGGTGCTGGTGGCGCTGGGCGGCGTACACCTCGGGCTGGAGCTGGCGGAGCAGTTGTCGGCGTGAGGACGGCGCGGGGTGTGGGGGCCGATGTGCGTCCGCACGCGTGTCCCTGACGGGGTGACGGGAGTTGGGCACATTGACCCGCCTGACCCCCGTTCCGGAGGTGCGCCGTGCGCCAGTTCCCCGCTCCCGTACGACTGGTCGTCGCCGCCCTCGCGGTCGCGGCGACCGCGGGCTGCATGAGTGTGAGCGACGACTCGGGCGGACCCGCGCCGAAGTCGTCCGCCGACCGGCGCGAGGCGGCGGCCGAGCCGGACGGCGGTGTCGGGTACGGCCAGGGCGGCCGGGGCCGGGGCGCGGGGCACTCCGGGAAGGGCGGCAAGGAGGCCGACGGGGGCAAGGCCGCCGAGGACGGCAAGGTTCCGGTCGGCGCCACGCCCAGCCCGGGAGCCGGGGCGTCGGCGGGCGCGGGTGCGGGCGCGGCGGGCGGTGCGGGGGTGCCGGGCGGCGCGACCCCGTCGGGCTCGGCCGGGCCCGGGCCCGGAACGGGGAGCCAGGAGCCGGAGCCGGGGGGCGGCAGCGGCGGCGCCGATCCCACCCCGACGGTCGAGACCCCGCCGCCGAGCCCGGACCCGGAGCCGTCCCCCGAGCCCAGCTCGCCCGCGCCGTCGTCCGAGAGCCAGCCCCAGGCGGCCGCGGAACGCTCCGTACCGCTGACGGAACCGGCGGCATCGCCGCAGGTGGGGCCCGCATGAGGCAGATCAAGTTGCCATCAGGGGGGTGAGGTGCGTATGGTTATAGATCGTTTGATCCCATTGCCCGGCGCCGAACCCGAAGAGCGCCGCGTGGCGCGTACTCTCCCTTGCCGTGGCTGACCGCATTGAGGCGGTCGTTTTGCGATTCACGGAGTTTGGGCGCGTGCCGAGACTCCGGAAGGTTTTCGCATTCGCATGTCCATTTCCAGTTCTGACCGTGCCGTCATGCCCGAGAACGACTCGGTGGAGGCCGTCGAGACCGTCGAGGTCGACGCAGTCATCGAGGCCTACGAGGCCGACGTCGCCGACGTGACGGTCGAAGAGGTCTCCGACGAGGCCACCGAGCCCACGATCACCTTCGCGGACCTCGGTCTGCCCGAGGGCGTCGTCCGCAAGCTCGGCCAGAACGGTGTCACCACCCCCTTCCCGATCCAGGCCGCGACCATCCCGGACGCGCTGGCGGGCAAGGACATCCTCGGCCGTGGCCGCACCGGCTCCGGCAAGACCCTCTCCTTCGGCCTTCCGCTGCTGGCGACCCTCGCGGGCGGCCAGACCGAGCGGAAGAAGCCGCGCGGCGTCATCCTCACGCCGACGCGTGAGCTCGCGATGCAGGTCGCGGACGCCCTCCAGCCCTACGGCGACGTGCTCGGCCTGAAGATGAAGGTCGTCTGCGGCGGTACGTCCATGGGCAACCAGATCTACGCCCTGGAGCGCGGTGTCGACATCCTCGTCGCCACCCCGGGCCGTCTGCGCGACATCATCAACCGCGGCGCCTGCTCCCTGGAGCAGGTCAAGATCGCGGTCCTCGACGAGGCCGACCAGATGGCCGACCTGGGCTTCCTGCCCGAGGTCACCGAGCTGCTCGACCAGGTTCCGGCCGGCGGCCAGCGCCTGCTGTTCTCCGCCACCCTGGAGAACGAGATCGACAGCCTGGTCAAGCGCTACCTGGTGAACCCGGTGACGCACGAGGTCGACCCGTCGGCCGGCGCGGTCACCACCATGACCCACCACGTCCTCGTCGTGAAGCCGAAGGACAAGGCCCCGGTCACCGCCGCCATCGCCGCCCGCAAGGGCCGCACCATCATCTTCGTCCGCACCCAGCTGGGCGCCGACCGCGTCGCCGAGCAGCTGCGCGACGCCGGCGTGAAGGCGGACGCGCTGCACGGCGGCATGACCCAGGGCGCCCGTACCCGCACCCTGGCCGACTTCAAGGACGGTTACGTCAACGTCCTGGTCGCCACCGACGTCGCCGCCCGCGGTATCCACGTCGACGGCATCGACCTGGTCCTGAACGTGGACCCCGCCGGCGACCACAAGGACTACCTGCACCGCTCGGGCCGCACCGCCCGTGCCGGCCGCTCCGGCGTCGTGGTCTCCCTGGCCCTGCCGCACCAGCGCCGCCAGATCTTCCGCCTGATGGAGGACGCGGGCGTCGACGCCTCGCGCCACATCGTCGGTGGCGCGGGCGCCTTCGACCCGGAGGTCGCCGAGATCACCGGTGCCCGGTCGCTGACCGAGGTCCAGGCCGACTCCGCGAACAACGCCGCCAAGCAGGCCGAGCGCGAGGTCGCCGACCTCACCCGCCAGCTGGAGCGCATCACCAAGCGCGCCGCCGAGCTGCGCGAGGAGGCCGAGCGCCTGGTCGCCCGTGCCGCCCGCGAGCGGGGCGAGGACCCGGAGGCCGCGGTGGCCGAGGCCGCCGAGGTCGCCGAGGCCGAGCTGGCGGCGGCCGTCGCCGAGCAGCCGGTGGTCGAGGAGCGCGAGCGCCGCGACGAGCGGGGCAACTTCGAGCGCCGCAACGACCGTGGCTTCGAGCGCCGTGACGACCGCGGTGACCGTGGCGGCTTCCGCCGTGACGACCGGGGCGACCGCGGTGGCTTCCGCCGTGACGACCGCGGTGACCGTGGTGACCGCGGTGGCTTCAACCGTGACCGCAACGAGCGCGGTGGCTTCGAGCGCCGTGACGACCGCGGCGACCGTGGCGGCTTCCGCCGTGACGACCGCGGTGACCGTGGCGGCTTCAACCGTGACCGCAACGACCGCGGTGGCTTCGAGCGTCGTGACGACCGCGGTGGCTTCAACCGTGACCGCAACGACCGTGGCGGCTTCGAGCGTCGTGACGACCGCGGTGGCTTCAACCGTGACCGCAACGAGCGCGGTGGCTTCGAGCGCCGCGACCACCGCGGCGGCAGCGACCGCCCGTTCAACCGCGACCGCCGCGACGACCGTCCCTCGGGCGGCTTCCGCTCCGGCGGCGGCGACCGCCCGTACGGCCGCCGCGACGACCACCGCCCCTCCGGCTCCGGCTCCGGCTCCTTCGGCGGCGGCCGCCGCGACGACAAGCCCCGCTGGAAGCGCAACGGCTGAGCGCCCCTCGGCTGACTGACGGACGCACAGGGCCCGTACGACACCTCGGTGTCGCACGGGCCCTGTGCGTTTTGTAGTATCCGCAGGCTTTGCCGGGGGGCGTGCACGGACCGCGTACCCCGGGCACTTCGTATTCAGGGGGAACGGATGGGACGGTCACGTGCACTCGGCGCCGCCGCGCTGGCACTGGCCATGGGGGCGGGGGCATTGACCGCCGGGGCGTGGGCCGTACCGGCCGCCGCGGCCGATGTGCCGGTGCGGGAGCTGACGATTCCGGCACCGCCGCACCAGACGCCCGCGGAGGAGAGCTTCTACGCGGCCGGGTCGGGCGTCACGACGTGGGACGCCGCCAGCAGCGATCTCCGTTGGCAGAGCCTCGGGGACGGCCGGGTCGAGCACCACGGCGCATGTGGATCCACGGACCGCATGGCGTTCCTCGGCGACGAAATGGCTTGCGATCCCGAGAGCGGTGACCGGGACGGGGACGGCTTCAAGATCTACAGCTTCGCCTCGGGCAAGAGCGAGAGCGTGCCCCGGCCCGAGAACCGGAAGTGGGCCCCGGCCTACTCCTCCCGTCGCGTGCTCGCGTACGAGCAGGGTGCGGACGGCGACCTGACCCTGCACCTGATCGGCCGGCGGAGCGAGCCGGGCGCCGACGACGTCGTGTCCGTACCCGGGCGGATCACCGATTTCCTCGAAGTGCTCGCCTTCGACGAGCGCGGCGCGCTCGTCCGCCACGGCGACGGCGGTACGGAGGGCGGTGTCCTCGGGCTCGTGGACTTCGGCACGGCCGAGCTGCGCTCCGTACCGCACGCGTTCGGTGCCCGCGGCAGCCACGTGGAAGTCGGACTCAGTGCCGGATGGGTGGTGCAGCACGCGGGTGAGACCACTGCGTACGCGTACTCCCGTCAGAACCTCTCGGCTCCGCCGCGCGCCGTTCCGGTCCCTTCGTCGGCGGATTCCGTGCAGCCCGTGGGCGACTGGCTCGTCGTCCATTCCCGCTGGACCGACAGCGAGGCCGTGACCGCCGTTCCCATGAAGGGCGGCACATCCCGGCTTCTGCTGCCCAGGTCCCGTGACGAACGGCTGCGCGCCGGGTCGGACGGCGGTGCCTACATCGTGGGCGGTACCGATTCCGAGCACTGGGGAGTACAGCGGATCGTCCCTGACGGGACGGGCACGCCGGTGGCCGGACAGGTGCTGCGCACTCCTCCCAAGCCGGCCGAGCGGGGTCACCACCTCGGCTTCGCCCATGGGCAGCTCACCATCGGCCAGCGGGGTACGCCGTGGACGCTGGAGGCCTACAACCTGTCCCTGAGCGACCCGGACACTGCTCCGAAAGCGCCTTCCTGGACCTGTGGCCGTGAGTCCGACACCCTCGTCTGCGCGGGCGACAACGAGGACGGCGGCTCGCCGGAGGTGTCCACCTGGAACGCGTCCACGGGAGACGGCAGGCTCGTGGGTCTGGCACCCGCGGACAAGGGCTTCGAGTGCATGTCCTGCGTCGTCGAGGCTCACGTCCGGGATGCCCGCGCCGGGGGCGCCGTCCGCGTCGTGCGGCTGGACAGTATGGACCGGCTGCGCCCCAGCAGGATCGAGTCCGCCTCCGGCCGCTACGTGCTGTTCCTCGCGACGCGGGGAGCCGAAGTCGTGTACGTCGTGGCGGACATCGACAGCGCGAAGGTCCTCAAAGTGATGAGCGGCGGTGTCTCCGCCCTCTGGGGCAGCACGCTCTGGGAGGCCGACGGAGACAACGGCGTGATCGCCGGCACCGACCTGCGCACCGGCCAGGTGGTGCGCCGGGTCGACCTCGGGTCGGGCTGCCGTCCGTACGACCTCAAGGTCGTGGGCGAATGGTTCCACGCGAGCTGTGCCTACGGGCGGAAGGCCGTCGCGTACAACGGCCGGACGAAGGCACGCTTCCCCCTGCCCGACGCGACCTGGACGCGTGGCGTGCAGCTCGGCGACGGGTACGTGGTCACGGTGACCGGTGACCGCCTCGTGCTCACGAACCTGCGCTCGGGAACGGCGGTGACCGAGTTCACGTCGGAGCCGATGGGGGACTTCAGGAACTTCGGACGTGACTGGGTCATCGACCCCTACGGCGGACGCCTCGCGTATACGGACCAGGCGCAGACCGTCCACGTCGTCCGTCCCTCCGGGGCGGCGAGCGCTGTCGTGGTCACCGACTCCGCGGTGCGGGGCGGCGCGCGGCTGACGGGCGGGGCTTCGTGGCAGCCCATGTGGTGGACCTCGAAGCCCACCGCGTCGTACACGCTGACCCTCACCCACAAGGCCACCGGAAAGGTCGTGCGGACCCTGACGGGAGGTCAGCGCCGGGGCCTGCTGAGCCCGGCGTGGACCGGCAAGGACGGCGACGGCCACAACGTCCCGAACGGCTCCTACGCGTGGTCGCTGACGGCGCGCCCGGCCGACGGAAAGGGTGTGGACCTCAAGGCCTCCGGCACGGTCACCGTGTCGGGCTCGGCCGCCCGGCGGGACTTCCTCGGGCAGGACGGACGGGGCGACCTGCTGGCCCTGAGCTCGTCCGGGACGTTCACCTTCCACCAGGGCAACGGCCGCGGCGGCTTCGGCGCGAAGCTGTCCGGGGCGGGCTGGCCGACGACCTCGCGGCCCGTGCCGTTCGGGGACCTGAACGGCGACCGGTGCAACGACCTGCTGGTGCGCGACGCGGCAGGGGTGCTCAGGGCGTACCTGGCCGACTGCGGCAAGGCGGTCGTGCCGACGACCCGCTCCCAGGTGATCGGCACCGGCTGGGGCCAGTACGACGTGCTGACCTCGCCCGGGGACCTGACCGGTGACGGGCGGGCGGACCTGGTGGTCCGGAAGGCCTCGACCGGCGACATGTACCTGTACGCGGCGAACGGCACCGGCGCCTTCAGGCCCGCCGTCCGCATCCAGCTCAACTGGAAGCTGTACCGCTCCGTCTTCGGCGCGGGCGACCTCAACGGCGACGGCGTCGGCGACCTGCTGGCCGTGGACGGCAACAACGCCGTCTGGCGGTACGACGGCGTGGCCACCGGCACGGTGAAGCCGCGCGTCCGGGTGAAGGACAACGGCTGGGCGGTGGGCCGCAACGCCTTCGTCGGCGTCGGCGACATCACCGGCGACGGCCGCCCGGACGTGGTCTCCCGCAACGCCGCGGGCGACCTCCTGCTGAACAAGGGCACGAGCACGGCGGGCCTCTCCGCCACGACGAGGATCACCACCGGCTTCGGTGCGTACAAGGGGCTGTTCTGACATGCACGACCGTGAGGGAAGAGAGGCGCGCGTGCGCGCACGAGTGAAGCGGCTGGGCGCGGCGGGAGTGACAGCGGCGGCGATGGTCGCCGGACTGCTGACGGGCGCGGGCCCGGCGGGGGCTGCGTCGGAGGCCGAGGCCTCCATGCCGTCGTGGCTGACCGCGATCAGGGCCACGGACGACGAGGACGGCCGGATCAAGCACTGTTCGGGCGTCGTGCTCGCCTCACGGCGGGCTGCGACGGGCCCTGACTGCTTCACCGGTCGCACCAAGTCGGACATGGTGTGGGACGTGGGAGGCGCGCGCTACCGGATCCACCCCCAGTACGACCCGGCCACCCGCCGGGCGGCCCTGGCCGTCGCGCACGCGGGCCGCTACACCCAGGCGCCCGTGCTCGCGACGGCGGCGGACGGCGCGCTGTACGCCGCCGGCACCAAGGCGGACTTCCACTCCTGGACGTTCGCCGTCCCGCGCGGCAACGAGGTCGCGCACTCCGAGCGGGTGGTGGTCGGCTCCGCCGCCGACTGCGCCGCGCTCCTGGGCCGCTCCTTGCCGGCCGGCACGCTGTGCACCACGCCCGCACCTGGTGCGCCGTACGTCCCGAAGGAGCAACGGTGTCTCGGTGACGCGGGGGGCGCGCTCGTCGCAGGCGGAAAGCTCATCGGTCTGTCTGCCACCCCCGCGAGCGGCTGTGCCTCGTCACGCGTTCGGCTCTACACGGCCGTGCGGACGTACCGTTCGCTGCTCGTCGAATGGTCGCGGGACAGGGAAGTGGACTCCTACGACGAGTCCGGCGGCGTGGTGGCGCGGCAGCGGGGCATCCTGGGGTTCATCGACTACTGCGGGACCTCGATCAACCGCACCCGGAACTGTGCCGCGGACGAGTACGGCACCACGGTGGACGTCTACCAGGAGTTCCCGCTGCTGACAGCCATGGGCGACGCCGACGGCGACGGCATCGGGGATCTGCTGGCCCGGCGCACGGACGGGAACCTGTACCGCGTCGACATGGAGCTGCCCCCGCCGCGGCTGCCGTCGGCCCCCAAGACGTTCATCGGCGCCAACTTCGACATCTACGGGGTGCTGCTCGCCCCCCGCGACCTCTCCGGCGACGGATACAACGACCTCGTCGGGCGGGACTCCGCGGGAGTCCTGTGGCTGCACCGGGGGACGGCGGACGGGAAGTTCCCCTCGCGGACGCGGGTCGGCAGTGGGTGGGGGCAGTACACCGCCATCGTCGGGCGTGGCGACTACTCGGGTGACGGGCGGTCGGATCTGGTGGCCCGGGATGCCGGCGGCACGCTGTGGCTGTTCCGCGGGAACGGGGCCGGCGGGTTCTCCGGGGCGACCCGGATCGGCGGCGGCTGGAACGCGTACAACGCCGTCGTCGGCAGCGGCGACATCGACGCCGACGGCCGCCAGGACATCGTGACGCGTACGCCGACCGGCGCGGCGTACGTCTACAACGCGGACGGGAAGGGCAACTTCCTGCCCCGCAAGCAGTGGGCCACGACCCAGTGGAAGAACTACCTCCGCATCGGCTGACGCAGCTCACCCCTGATAGTCGATCGGCTGACCGGCGGTGTCCGGCTATGCTCAGGGGTGAGCACACCGTGGGCCATTAGCTCAATTGGCAGAGCAGCGGACTTTTAATCCGTTGGTTGTCGGTTCGAGTCCGACATGGCCTACCGCTCGGCGGTCCCTCCGGGGGACGCCGCGAAGCGCCCCGTCCGGGTTTCCCGGGCGGGGCGCTTCCGTGTGTTCAGAGGTGGGCCAGGAGGACCGAAACGTGGCTGTGGGCCGGGTCCTTGACCGCGGTGAGGAGCGTCACGGGGCCGTCGGCGGCGAGGGCGCGCAGGCGGGTGAGGGCCTCCGCGGCCTCCGGGGCGGCGAGTTCGGACTCGTACCGGGCGCGGAACTCGGTGTCCGTCAGGTCGCCGGCGTGGAACTCCTTGCGGAGGTCGTCGGACGGGGTGAGGTCCTTGGGCCACTCGTCCACCCGGGCGTCCGCCTTCGACACGCCGCGCGGCCACAGGCGGTCGACCAGGACACGGGTGCCGTCCCCGTCGGTGGGCGGGTCGTAGACGCGGGCCACTCGGATCTCGCTGCTCCGGTTCATGGGGCCAGGGTGGGGGACGGGCCGGCCGGCGGCCAGTTCGCCAGGAGCGTGTCGAGGGCGTCGATCATCCGGGCCCAGGAGGCGTCCAGGTCGCGGGCCGCGTGGAAGGCGGCCGCGGCCTCCAGGGCGGCGAAGCCGTGGAAGGTGCTGCGGAGCAGCCGGACCGCGTCGGTCCGGTCCGGCTCGCCGAGCTCGTAGCCGCGGATCATCGCGTACGTGTACTCGACCATCCGCTCGTGCCCCGGCGAGGCGGCGAGCACGTCGGCGGGCAGCTCCAGCTGGGTGGCGGCGTAGCGGCCGGGATGTCCGACGGCGTACGAGCGGTAGGCGTGGGCGAAGCCGGCGAGGGCGGCCTTCCCGGCGCGCCCGGCGACGGCCGCGCCGATGAGGTCCGCGAACTCGGCCGCGCAGCGCACGGCGAGCCGGGTGCGCAGGTCCTGGAGGTTCCGCACGTGCGAGTACAGGCTCGCGTCCTTCACGCCGAAGCCGCGCGCGAGGGCGGAGACGGTGACGCCGCCGAGCCCCGCGGAGTCGGCCAGCTCGGCGGCGGCCTCGACGACGCGGTCGGCGGTCAGTCCTGCTCGGGGCATGTTCTCCCTAATCGAATTAATGGTTTGCCTAGGGGGTCTAGGAAGATTAGCGTGCCGGACATGAAGGCGCTCACCGAATCCGACATCCGCGGCTCGTTCATCAACTGCTCCAAGGGCGAGGCCCAACGCCTGCCCATGCCCCGCGACCTGGCCGAACGCCCCTGGGACGACCTCGACTTCCTCGGCTGGCGCGACCTCTCCGCGCCCGACCGCAGCTACCTCGTCACCGAGCGGGCGGGCCGTCTGGTCGGCATCACGCTGCGCTTCCCCTCCGTGAAGCGCGGGTTCCTGCAGCGCAGCATGTGCACCTTCTGCCTGACGACCCACCCCGGTTCCGGCGTCTCCCTGATGACCGCCCGCAAGTCCGGGCGCGAGGGCCGCGAGGGCAACTCCGTCGGCGTCTACATCTGCACGGACCTCGACTGCTCCCTCTACGTGCGGGGCAGGAAGCAGCCCGAGCCCGGCGGCCGCTTCGAGGAGACGCTCACCGTGGAGCAGCAGGTCGAGCGGATGAAGGGGAACCTGGACGCCTTCCTCGCCAAGCTCTGACGGGGAGGGGGCGTGGGGGGAGGAGGCGTGGGGCGCCCGTGGAACGACGAAGGCCCGGATCCAGAAGGATCCGGGCCTCGTGCTGAGTAGCGGGGACAGGATTTGAACCTGCGACCTCTGGGTTATGAGCCCAGCGAGCTACCGAGCTGCTCCACCCCGCGTCGGTGATTACAGCTTACGCCATTCCGGGGGGTGCTCGACGCCATTTGTTTCCCGGGGCGCTCCCGAGGGGGCGCGTGCCCCGGTCGCCGACCGGGGCACGCGCGGGGCACGACCGGGGCACGGCACCCGTTCGGCCCTGCCGGGTCGCCGTACGGCCGCCCCGCCCGCAGCCTTGGGAGGCGGGGCGGCAGCGGCCCGTGCCGCGGGCGCGAGCGGACCGGTCAGGGAGAGACGTGGTGGGGCTGGGGCAGCGAGGAGGTTCCTTCCGGGGGGCCCGGGTGGCGGGCAGGGCCCGGAGCCGGATCGGTGACGGCAGCGGCAGACGGTTCGCGCGGACCTTCCTGCGCGTGCTCCCGGTGCTCCTGATCGTCCTGGGACTGGTCTTCGACGTCCTGACCCCGCCCAGCTTCACCGGTGCGCCCTTCTTCACCGCCGCGCCGCTGATCGCGGCCCCGCTCTTCGCCTTTACCACCACCCTGCTGACCGGTGCGAGCGCCGCCCTGGCGGTCCTCGTGCTCCAGCTCCGCAACGGCAGCTCCGGCAAGGTCGAGGCGGTTACCGAGCTGGTGACCGTCTTCACCGTCGCCGTCCTGGCCCTGCTGATCAACCGTGTGGTCCGGCGCAGCGGCGAACAGCTCGCCTCCGCGCGCGGCGTGGCCGAGGTCGCCCAGCGCGCGGTGCTGCCCACTCCCGCCGGACGCATCGGGGGACTGCACGTCTCCGCCCGCTACGAGGCCGCCGACGCCGACGCGTTCATCGGCGGGGACCTGTACGCCGTCCAGGACACCCCGTACGGCGTCCGCCTCGCGGTCGGCGACGTGCGCGGCAAGGGGCTCGGCGCGGTCGAGGCCGTCGCGGTGGTGCTCGGCGCCTTCCGCGAGGCGGCCGAGCTCGAACCCACCCTGGAGGGCGTCGCCCGGCGGGTGGAGCGCGCCCTGGCCCGGGAGGGCACCCGGCGCGACAGCCTCGACTCCGTCGAGGGGTTCACCACGTGCGTACTGGCCGAGGTCACCCCGGACGGCGGCACGCTCCGCATGGTCAACCGGGGCCACCCCGAGCCGCTGCTGCTGCGCGCCAACGGGAAGCTGGAGGTGCTGGCCCCCGCGGAGGCCGCCCTGCCGCTGGGCATGGGCGAGCTGGGGGACGGGGGGTACCGGGCGGACGCGTGGCACTTCCCCGCGGGCTCGACGCTGCTGCTCTACACCGACGGGCTCTCGGAGGCCCGGGACGCCGCGGGCGCGTTCTACGAGCCGGCCGAGCGGCTGCGGGGGCGGATCTTCCCCGGGCCGGAGGAGCTGCTGTCCGGCCTGATCGCCGATGTGCGGCGGCACACCGGCGGCGGGGCCACCGACGACATGGCGCTGCTCGCGGTCGTCCGCCCGACGCCGGGTCAGACCGCCCGCCGGAGGTCCGTCTCCACCGTACGGCGCCGCTGAGCGCGTCCGACCGGCCACGCAGCGTGAGCGAAGCGGGTCGGGGGGCCGGGCAATTGACGGATCGTCAGGGTACGGAAGTGGCCGGAGTGGCGATGCCGGTGCAGGCGTCTCGTCCCCGTCTGGCGTCGGATGAGGCATTTGCCCTGGCCAACGTCGGTCACGGAATGGCCGGTTGATGTGAAGGATCAAGTAAGGGAGCTTGGAATCACTCCCTGTTGTCTATTACCGTTCGATAACGCAGTTCGGCTGTCCCAGCCGTCGCAAGTGACGGCACCGTGCGCGTGCGCGCCGAATCCCGTGAGGGAACCGGGGAACCACCAACTTGGGGTGAATCGGGTCGTTTTCCGACCCGTAGGAGACCTTCCTGCTCCGAACCCGTCAGCTAACCCGGTAGGCCAGAAGGAAGGAAAGGAGCGCCCCCGTGGCGTCCAGCAGGCCTGCCCCCGAAGCCGCCGGGTCCATCGAGACGGACTCGCCCTACCCGGGCGGAACCGGTGCCGGGGCATGGGGCGAGTGGAACCCCACAGAGGACTCCGCCCGTCCCGCCGGCGGCCGCCACCGCGTCGCCAAGCAGCGCGGCGGACTCGCCCGCAGCTCCACGGTCCTCGGCGTCGGCATCATCGCCGCCGTCGGCGCCACCGGCATGGCCACCGCCCAGGACAAGCCCCCGGTCGCGATATCCATACCCTCGCTGCTCCCCGACGACGAGGCGGACGCGGCGCAGGAGAGCACCCCCATCGAGGCGCCGCTCACCAACGCGGGCGTCACCCCCGAGCAGGCCGAGGCCGGCACCGACGCCGGCGAGGCCCTGCGCAACCGGATCCTCCAGCAGGCCGAGTCCCAGGCGGACGCGGCCGTCGCCCAGGAGAAGGAGGCGGCGCAGCGCGCCGCCGAGCAGGCCGCCGCCGCGAAGGCGAAGGCCGAGCGGGAGGCCGCGGACAAGAAGGCCGCCGAAGCGCGCAAGGCCGCCGAGGCCGCGGCGAAGGCGGCCGCGGAGGCCAAGGCCGAGGCGGAGCGCCTGGCCAAGCTGGCCGGCCAGTACGCGCTGCCCACCTCCTCGTACACCCTGACCTCCCACTACGGGGACTCCGGCTCGATGTGGTCCTCCGGCCACCACACCGGCCTGGACTTCGCCGCGCCGACGGGAACCCCGGTCAAGGCCGTGCACGGCGGCAAGATCATCTCGGCGGGCTGGTCCGGCGCGTACGGCTACCGCATCGTCCTCCAGCTGGAGGACGGCACGGAGGTCTGGTACTGCCACCTGTCCTCGATGTCCGTCACCTCGGGCACCGTCACCACCGGCGAGACCATCGGCCGCGTCGGCGCCACCGGCAACGTCACGGGCGCCCATCTGCACCTGGAAGTGCGGACCGGCGGAGCGACGGTGGACCCGCTGGCGTGGCTGCGGGACAAGGGCCTGACGGTCTGACGACGCCGGGGTACGGGGCCACGGCGCCCGGAGGGTACGGGGCCACGGCTCCCGCGTACGGGTCCACCGCTTCCGCGGCGTACGGGCCCACCGCACTCCCCGCGTACGCCGCGCCCCGCATCGCCGGTACGAACAGCGGGTCCCGGCGCCCCCGGGCCCGTACCCCGAGCCAGGCCAGCACCCCGAAGACCGGCACCATCACGGTCGCGTACACCACGTAGAACCCGTACTCGCCGAACTCCGACGAGCTGTTCCACAGCGCGTGCGTCGCCATCGCCAGCGCCAGCCCGGCCAGCGGCAGCCCGATGCGCCGCCACCGCCCGGCCGAGAAGGCCGCCCAGCAGAAGCCGAGCCCGGTCCACACGGTGAACAGCGGGTGCGCGAACGGGGACATCACCACCCGCACGAAGAAGGTCGCGGCCGTCACCGAGTCCAGCAGCGAGGTGCCGCTGCCGAGGTCCTCACCGAAGGCGTTGCCGAGGTAGAGGATGTTCTCGGTGAAGGCGAAGCCCGTGGCGGTGAACCCGGCCACCACGATCGCGTCCGTGATCCCGGTAAACCGCCGGCCGCGGAAGAGGAAGACCAGCAGCAGGGCGGCGGCCTTGGCGCACTCCTCCACCACCGGGGCGATGGCGATCGAGCCGAGCTGGTCGGCGTCGTGCGGGTCCAGGGTCGCGGCCGCTATCCACCGGGTCGCGAAGCTGTTGGCCACTATGGCGATGAGCGCCGCGGCGCACGCCCCCCAGGCGAAGACGAACAGGTGCTGCGGCCACGGCCCCGGCTTCGTCCGGTCCAGCCAGTGGAACACCGCCATCAGCGGTGGCACCGGCAGGACGGCGAGGCCGAGGCCGACGAGGAAGCCCTGGGTGCCGGTCTGCTCCCGTACGAGGGCGAGGATCAGCACTCCGGCGACCGCGAGCAGCCCGATGGACGCGCGAGACAGGACCCGGAACACGCCACGACAGTAGCGATCCGGACGCGTACCGGAGGGCTGGTTTTCAGTTCTCGGTGCGCCGGAACAACAGGTCGTGTACGACGTGGCCCTTGTCCAGGCCCTGTCCCTCGAAGCGGGTGAGCGGCCGGAACTCCGGGCGTGGCGCGTAGCCGCCGTCCGGCTGGGTGTTCTCGAAGTCCGGGTGCGCGCTGAGCACTTCGAGCATCTGCTCGGCGTACTCCTCCCAGTCCGTGGCGCAGTGCAGGATCGCGCCCGGCGCGAGGCGGGTGGCGGCGAGCGTCAGGAACTCGGGCTGGATCAGCCGGCGCTTGTGGTGGCGCTTCTTGGGCCACGGGTCCGGGAAGTACACGCGCATCCCGGCGAGGGCGGCGGGGGCCAGCATCTCGCGGAGCAGGATGATCGCGTCGCCGTTGGCGACCCGGATGTTGGTGAGGCCGTTGCGCTCGGCGAGGCCGAGGAGGTTGCCCTGGCCGGGGGTGTGCACGTCGACGGCGAGGATGCCGGTGCCGGGGTCGTCGGCGCCCATCTGCGCGGTCGCCTCGCCCATGCCGAAGCCGATCTCCAGGACCACCGGCAGGCCGTCGAACATCTTGTCGAGGTCGAGCACCTCGCGGCCGTCGATGTCGAGGCCCCAGGTGCCCCAGAGGCGGCGGAGCGCGTCCTCCTGGCTCGTGGTCACCCTGCTCCGGCGCGGCTGGAAGCTGCGGATGCGCCGCTCGTGGTGCGAGCCCGCCGGGTCGGGGGCGGGGCCGTCCGGGAAGCGGGGCTGGTGGCGCCACACCGGAGGGGGCTTGGGCTGGGGGTTCAGGGACTCAGACACAGTGCCGCCAATTCTACGGCGGCCGGCCCGCACGGCATCCCGGCAGCGGGAGCCGGCCCCGGCCGGGCATCCGGCCGGGCGGGCCGCCCTCCCGGCGTCGGCGCGGTCGCGCTGCCCCGCCCGGCATCCCCGGCTACGGCGCCAGCGCCGCCAGTGCCCGGCGGGCCACCTCCCGGCCGATGGGCAGGGAGGCCGTCGCGGCCGGCGAGGGGGCGTTGAGGACGTGGACCGTACGCGGCGCCTCGCGGATCAGGAAGTCGTCGACCAGCGTCCCGTCCCGCAGCACCGCCTGGGCCCGCACCCCCGCCGCGGCCGGGGTGAGGTCGTCCTCCGTGACCGCCGGCAGCAGCCGCCGGACCGCCTGCGTGAACGCGCCCTTCGACAGGGAGCGGTGGATCTCCCCCGCGCCGTACCGCCAGTGGCGCGCCGCCACGCGCCACATCCCGGGCCAGGCCGCGGTGGACGCCATGTCCCGCGGGCGCACCGCGCCCCACGAGTACCCCTCGCGCGCCAGTGCCGGCACCGCGTTCGGCCCGACGTGGACGCCGCCCCCGATGCCCCGCGTCAGGTGCACCCCGAGGAACGGGAAGGCCGGGTCCGGCACCGGATAGACCAGTCCGCGCACCAAGGAGGGCCGCGTCAGGTCGTAGTACTCCCCCCGGAACGGGATGATCCGCACCGCCGGGTCGTCGCCGGCCAGCCGCGCCACCCGGTCGCACTGGAGGCCCGCGCAGTTCACCAGCGCCTTCGCCCGCACCACCGTGCCGTCGGCCGTCCGCACCGCCACGCCCGACGCGCGGCGCCCGATGAGGTCCACCGCCGAGCCGTACCGGATCTCCGCCCCCGAGGCCCCTGCCAGCCGCTCCGCCACGGCGCCGTAGTCGCAGATCCCCGTGGTGCCGACGTGGATCGCGGCCAGGCCGCGCACCTCGGGCTCGTGGTCGGCGATCTGCGCGGGGCCCAGCTCCCTGACCGGGATCGCGTTCTCCCGGCCCCGCTGCACCAGGGCGTGCAACCGCGGCAGCTCCGAGCGGTCGGTCGCGACGATCAGCTTGCCGGTCACCTCGTGCGGGATGTCGTGCTCCGCACAGAACTTGACCATCTCCGAGGCGCCCTTGACCGCGAACCGCGCCTTGAGGGACCCGGGGCGGTAGTAGATCCCGCTGTGGATCACCCCGCTGTTGCGGCCGGTCTGGTGACGGGCCGGGCCCGCCTCCTTCTCCAGCACCACGACCCGCGTCCCCGGCGCGAGCCGCGACAGGGCGTACGCGGTCGACAGCCCGACGATCCCACCGCCGACCACCACCACATCGCAGTGCACGCGCTCCATGCCACCTCCCACCCCGATACTGCACCCCCCGACTGACATCCGGGTCACACGGGCGCCACCAGCAGCGGTCGCGCCCGCTCCCTGAGCTCCGCCACGCGCGGCTCGTCGCCGTACGGCTCCAGCCGGTGCAGCAGGTCGCGCACGTACTCCGTGGTGCGGGCCGAGGAGATCCGCCCGGCGACCTCCACGGCCCGGGTGCCCTGGGCGCAGGCCGCGTCCAGGTTGCCGGACTCCAGCTCGGCGACGGCGCTCACGACCAGGCGTAAGCCGTGCGAGCGGACGTACTCCTCGGTGGGCCGGGACAGGGCCTGCTCGGTGAACCGGCGTACCTGACGCGGCAGTTTGAGGTCGCGGTAGCATTCCGCCGCATCCGCCGCGAACCGGTCGTACGAGTAGAAACCCAGCCAGGACGGGTCGGCGTCGCCCTCCCGCGCCCGCTCCAGCCAGCCCTCGGCCGCCCGCAGCGCGGCGCCCGCGGCCGCCGAGTCGCCCGCCTTGGCGTGGGCCCGCGCCTCGACGAGCCGGAAGAAGCTCATCGTGCGGGAGGTCGCCAGGCCGCGGTTGCGCTCGATGGCCGCCTGGGCGAGGTCCACGCCCTCGTCGGCGAAGTCGCGGTAGGTGGCCTGGAGGGACATGGAGGCCAGCACGTACCCGCCCAGGGGGACGTCGGCCGCCGCCCTGGCGAGCCGCAGCGCCTGGATGTAGTACCGCTGCGCGGCCTCCTGCTGGCCGGTGTCGAAGGCCATCCACCCGGCCAGCCGGGTCAGCTCGGCGGTCGCGCCGAACAGCGCGCGGCCCACCTCGTCGGAGTAGGAGCCGAGCAGCAGCGGCGCCGCGTCGACGCGCAGGCACTCGGGCACCATCGAGGAGCGCCAGTCGCCCCCGCCGTACTTGGAGTCCCAGCGCCGGGCGTCCTCGGCGGCCTCGCGGAGCTTGGCCACGTCGCTGTGCCCGACGCGCTGCGGCGAGGCGTCGAGCGAGGGTCCGGCGGGTGCCGGCCCGGTGGGCGCGGCCCGCTCGGGACGCCCCTCGGTACGGTCGCCCCGCCCCGGTACGCCGCCGGCCCCCGCGGAGGCGCCGACGAAAGGTCCCGGTCCGGTACCGGGCGGAACGGCGGTCCCGGCAGCAGTGGTCCCGGATGCCGTGGTGCCGGCGGCTGCGGTCCCGGCGGCTGCGGTCCCGGACGCGGCACCTGCCGGGCCGGCTCCCGCGTACCCCGCACTCCCGGACCCGGCTGCCCCTGCACCTGCGGACCCCGTGCCCTGCCCCGCGGGGCCCGCGGGCCCCGGCCCGGGCGCCACGGCGGTGCCCGTGCCCCCCGGTGCGCTCCCGGCCGCCCCCGGCGCCTCCCGGGCCACCGAGCTGTCCGCGGGCGTTATCAGCCACCGCGAGGCGGGCATCGCGTACGCCGACACGGCGAACGACCCCGCCAGCGACTGCCAGATCCCGCCACCGCCCCGGCGGCCCGCCAGGTCCAGCCGGTACAGGTCCGTGGCCGACCGCACCGCGGCCGCCACGTCCCGCGGGAAGGCCAGGCCGACCTCGGGCGCCGGGTCCGCGTCCGCCAGCCCGATCTCGTGCAACGGCACCGGCCGGCCCAGCTTCGCGCCGATCGCGGCCGCGATCAGGTGGGGCGCGGCACCTTGGGGCACCATGCCCTTGGAGACCCACCGGGCCACCGAGGTCTTGTCATAACGAAGCGTCAGGCCGCGCTGCGCGCCCAGGTCGTTGACCCGTCGCGCCAGTCCGGCGTTGCTGATACCCGCGAGGGCGAGGACGGTGCCGAGCTTCTCGTTCGGCTCGCGGAGCTCCCTGGACATGCGCCACCCCTCACGCAGACGGCCGCCGGGGCATAGGCACCCGGCATTCGTAAACCCAGCGTAGTTCGCCGCATCCCAAGCGTTAAGGGCCCGAGTTCCACATGGCGGGATTGTTGTCCGTACCTTCGGCGTTGGCCGGGGCGCGTCCGTCCCGCGCTCCGGTGTCCCGTGCTCCGCCCGTGTGGCCGTGCGCCCGTGCGTGCGCTCTGCCCCGGCTCCCGGCCGGACGATTCCATGTGGGGTGCGTGGGTCGGCCCGCTGCGTGGAACCGGTGGGCCGGGGGACACCGCCGCCTCAATCCCCGCGGGTGGCGGACCGGTCCGGGAGGCGGACCGCGCCTCCCGGGCCGCGCCCCGCCGCCACGCGGGCACCGCCCGTACCGTCCGGCACGGAAACGGCGCGGAAAAGAATGGCCGAATCCGACCTATGGAACGGTTGGAACGGAACGCCAAATACCGCATGACCGGGGCGTGTTCGTTTGCATGTGCGCCCCCCATGGCACCTCTTGCGCGCCCTTCTCGTGGCAGCATGGACCCGAACTTGTCCACAGTCTGTGGAGGCGGGTCGATGCGGTGGTTGGTGGGCTGGAGCAGTATCGCCGCAAGCTTCGGCACGGCCGGGCGCCTGGCCGACACCGTGCGCGGCGGCCTGGCCGACTCCGATGACGCCCCCGAGGACGCCGCCCGCACCCTCCACCCCGTCGGCGCCCAGCTCCTGTGGGGGGACCCCGACCCCCTCTGGGCGGTGGGCGACTGGCGCCCGGACGAGATCCGCACCGTTGTCGCCGACCCGGCCGACCCCTTCACCCGCCTCGCCGTCCTCGGCTGCTGCGGGGCCACCGACGAGCAGCTGCGCCGGGGCCTGTTCGCCGCCCGCGGCGGCGCCCTGCGGCACCTGACGGCCTGGCCCGGCAGCTACACGGCCGTGGTGCAGGCCGGCCGCCGGATCACCGTGGTCGGCGACCTCGCCGGGGCGCGGCCCGTCTTCTACACCCCCTGGGCCAACGGCACCGCCTTCGCCACCGCCGCCCTCCCGCTGGCCGACCTCATCGAGGCCCAGCTCGACATCGGGCACCTGGCGGCCCTGCTGGCCTGCCCCGACAGCCCCGAGGCGCTGGGCGACGGGACCCCGTACGTCGGCGTGCGGCGGATCCCGCCCGGCCACGCGCTGATCCTGCGGGAGGGCTCGCGGGAGATCACCGGGTACGAGCCGGTCGCCTCCCTCGCCGTCGCCGCGCCCCAGGCCGACCCGGACAGGGCGGTCGAGGGCGTACGGGAGGCGCTCGTCGAAGCGGTGCGCGCCAGGCTCACCGCCCCGAGGCACGCTCCGGACACCCTTCCGTACGATCCGGGACCCGTCCCCGGCATGGGACCGGCCGAGCGGCGGGCGGCCCGCGGCGCCCCCGCCCCCGGCATCGGCGCCGACCTCTCCGGCGGCAGCGCCTCCGCGACCCTCGCGCTGCTGGCCGCCGGCCTGCCCGGGGTGCCCGGCACCGTGCTCGGCCACGGCGCGGGCGCGGGCGAGCGGCTGCTGGCCGTCACCTTCAACGACCTGGCCACGCCCCAGGGCCGCGAGGCCGAACTGGAGCGGGCGCGCGCCATCGCCACCAACCCGCGCCTGCACCACGTCGTCGTCGCGGCGGCCGAGGAGGCCCTCCCGTACGCCGAGCTGGACGGCCCCCTCACCGACGAGCCCGGGCCCTCCCTCGTCAGCGCCGCCCGGCACCGCCGCCGGCTCACCGCCGGCAGCGCGGACCACCTCGTCGGCCACGGCGCCCGGCAGGTCCTCGACGCCCACCCGGCCCGGCTGGCGGACCTGCTGCTGGACCGGCAGCGGCGGCACCTGGTCAGGCCGGTGGCCGCGCTGGCCCGTACGGAGCGCCAGTCCCTCGCGGTGCCGCTGACGGTCTACCTGGCGGCCCGGCGGCTCTCCCGCACGACCTACATGTCCGGGATCCGCGACGCCGCCTCCCGGCTGCGCGGGCACAGCTTCGACGACCCGGGCGGCGTGGTCGCCTCCTCGCTGGCCGCGCTGACCTGGTCCCGGCCGGGGCCGGCGGCGCGCTGGCTGACCGGCGAGGCGCTGGCGGAGGTGTCGATCCGGCTGGAGGCCGCGGCCGGCCGCCCGCCGCTGTCGCTGCGCCCGGGGGAGGCCAGGGCGCGGGCGGCGCTGGCCCGGCACGCGGCCGACCACCGGGTCTTCGAGCAGGCGGTGGAGGTGCGCAGCCAGCGGCTGCACGCCCCGTTCCTGGACAACCAGGTGGTACGGGCCGCCCGCGCCCTCCCCGAGGCGCTGCGGGTCCAGCCGGGCGCCCGGGCCTCGGTCCTGCGGGCGGTACTGGCGGGCACGGGCGTGCGGGAACTGCCGCCCGGCTGGGGCGCGGTGGCCGGCGACAATCCGGCGGCCCGGGCCGGTCTGCGCTGGGCCCTGGACGAGCTGCTCGACCTCTTCTCGGCACCGCTGCTGGCGGACGCGGGGCTGGTGGAGGCGCGGGTGGTCCAGCAGGCGCTCGTGGAGGCGGCGGACGGGGCGCCGGTGCCGCTGGACGGGCTGGCGGACCTCGTCTCGACGGAACTGTGGCTCCGTCGCCTCCTGGCGCGGCGGGGCACGTGCTGGACGGGGACGTCGACCCCGCGCCGCCGAGCGGTCCCGACGGGCGTCCCGACCCGCCCGGCCCTCCCGGACCCCGCGGGCATCCCCCGCCCCCTCTGACCCCCACCACGGGCCCGTGGCGCCGCTCCCTCGCGGGCGGCCGTCGCCCCCACCGCCGCGCGGTACCCCAGGGCCCCTGTGCCTGTGCCGGTGCCGGAGGTCCCGTGCGGGTGTGTGCCCGCGGCTGGGGCGGTGCCGGAGGTTCCGTGCGGGTGTGTGCCCGGGCTGTGCCGGTGCCGTCCGTGCGGGTGCGTTGTCTGCGGCCGGGGGCGGTGCCGTTGCGTTGCGGGTGGTTGCCCTGTGGCGCTGGTCTGGTGCCGGCTGCCGGTCTCCCAACGAGGCGGGTGCCGTGCGGGTGCCTGTCCGTTGCCGGGTGCGGCGTGGTTGGGGTGCGGGTGCTCGCCCTGCGGGGCGTTCCCCTCCCAGCCCTGCCTCCGTTCCTCCCCCAGCTACCGCTGGGAGGTGCCCAGGGCTCCGCCTGGACCCCTTACGGGGGCTCCGCCCCCCACCCCCGCTCCGCAAACGCCGAAGGGGCGGCAACGTGCCGGGACGCCGGACCTGCCTGTGGCGCGGAGGGTGCCGGGGCGCTGGATCTGCCCGCGGCGCGGAACGTGCTGGAGGGCCGGACATGCCTGGGGCGCGGAACGTGCCGGCTCGGGAGGCATGGATCTGCCCGCGGCGCGGAACGTGCTGGAGGGCCGGGCATGCCTGTGGCGCGGAACGTGCCGGCTCGGGAGGCGGGTTCGCGCAGCCAATCCAGCTTCGCCGGCGTTTGAGGCGCGGGGGCAGGGGCGGAGCCCCGAGGCATCAGCCACCAGGCACCCGACGTCCGCTGCGGAGCTCAGGGTGCTCAGCCGGCCCGGCGCTTGAGGGTTACGTGGGCTCGCTCCACGCATCTCAGCGCGCCCGGCGTCCGAGGGCTGACCGGGGTCCGGGGCGGAGCTCCGGTTCGGGAAGGGGCGGGGTGGGGAAGCGGCTCCGCGCAGCGGCAACGACCCGCACGCCAATGGCACCGCCCGGCAACGAACCACAGGGGCAGGGCCCATACCCGGCAACGAACCGCAGTGGCAACGGCCGGCACCGCGACGGCGCCGCATCCGGCAACGAACCGCAGTCGAATCGGCCGGCACGGCGATGGCGCCGCGCTCGGCAACGAACCGCAGCCGCACCGGCCCGCCGTACCGGTGCCGCACCCGGCAACGTCCGGCACGGGCAACGGGACCGCACTCGGCAGCCACCCGCACGCCGGCACGGGACCGGCACGGGACCGGCACCCCGGCACTGGCCCCGCGCCCGGTGCGGGAGCCGCTCGCGGCGCGGGGTCGTGTCCCGCAACCGCCGGGCGGCTAGCGGCAGGTGATCGTGGCCCCCGCCCAGTCCGCCAGCATCAGGCGGCCGCGCCATTCCTCGCGCTCCACCACCAGCCGGAGGGACTCGCGGCCCCGGAGCGGGACTTCGACCGGCACCGCCGCGTCGCCGACGGCCATCGCGGGGGAGCGCCACAGGCGCGCACCGTCCGCCCAGACCGAGAACCGCAGCGTCCCCAGCCCCATCGACATGTCGTCCACCCCGACCCGCGCGGAGAAGGACGTACAGGGCCGGTTCAGATCGACGGTCACCGCCGACTTCGAGTGGACGGTGATGCCGTGGGCGTAGTCCCGGCCCCCGACCGAGAGGCCCCACCGCTGCCAGACCCAGCTACTCCGCGCGGTCCGCAGCTCGGGACCGGAGTGGTCCCCGAAGACCGACTGCCGCAGGGACACCAGCTCGTACGCACGCGGCGCGGCCTCCGGCGGCTTCGAGGAAGGCCGGGGCGACGGCTTCGGCGAGGGCCTCTCAGAGGGTTTCGGCGACGGCTTCGGTGAAGGCTTAGCAGACGGCTCCGGCGAAGGAGCCCGGGAGGGAGCGGCGGCAGGCGCCGAGGGTCTGGGGGACACCGGCGGCTTCGGCGAAGCCGGCGGCACCACCACCCGCATCCGCGGCGGGGAGGCGGACGGCCCCGGCGAGGGCGCGGCGGCCGGCGGCTCCGGATCGTCCGGCACCATCGGCGCGGCCGCGCGGGGCGCCGGCTTCGCCTCGGCCTGGGGCTCCGCATCGTCCCCGGCGAAGGCGAACACCACCCCCGCGGCGGTGGCGACGGCGAGCCCCGCGGCGATCGCGGCCTTGGCCGGCAGCCCGAGCCCCTCGGAGGCGGCCCCGGCACCCACGCCGGACCCACCCGCCCCCGCACCACCACCGGCAGCACCAGCCCCACCAGCCGCACCGGCCCCACCCGAAGCCCCCGCGACACCAGAAGCCCCCGAAGCGCCCAGAGAGCCCGCAGCCCCCGCGCCCCCCGCCGCCGAGCCTCCCGTGGCAGCCGCGGCCGCACCCGCGCCGGCGGCCCCGACCGCGCCGGCCGCCTTGACCGCGTACCCGGCGGCGAACCACCCGATGACCGCGACCGGCAGCAGCGCCGGGATGCCGGCGTTGACGTCCTTCAGCTCACCGGCGGCCAGCCGGCACCGCGCGCACTCCTCCAGGTGCTTGCGCAAGCCCCGCTCCGCCCGCATCCGCAGCCCCCCGCGGGCGTACGCGCCGAGCCGGTCGGCGTACCTGGCGCAGTCGCCGCCCTCGGTCAGCGCGGCGCTCACATGGGCCTGGAGGTACGCCTGCTTGAGGCCCTCCCGCGCCCGGCTCGCCAGTACGGCCGTGGCGTTGGGCGTCAGCCCGAACAGCGGCGCGACCGCGCTGGGGGAGGCCTCCTCCACGGTGGTGTGCCACAGCACGGCCTGCCACCGCTCGGGCAGGCTCCGGAAGGCCCGCATGGCGAGCGACTGCTCCGCGTCGTGCATCGCGCGCACGTCGGCACCCAGGTCCAGGGTGTCCCCGGGACCCCCGGTGCCCGGCGCACCCTGCGCGGCCTGCTCGGCGAACAGCGCGAAGTCCTCGACCAGCTGCTCGCGTCTGGCGCTCTTCGTCCATCCGGCCGCCACCCGCCGCACGGTGGTCAGCAGGTAGGCCCGTACGGCCTGGTCGGGCCCGGCCCCGCCGCGCACCGCCTGCAGCGTGCGCGCGAACACCTCGGCCGTCAGGTCGTCGGCGGTGTGCGCGTCCCGGCAGCAGGTGCGCGCGTAGCGGCGCACTCCGTCCGCGTGCCGGCGGAACAGCTCCTCGTACGCGCCGTCGTCGCCGCCGCGCATCCGTGCGATCAAGTCGCCGTCGGACGGCGGGAGTTCCGCGGCCGTGGCGTTGCTGCCGCCGCCGCGCTGAGCGGGAACCTGGCGGGCGGGCAGCTCCTCGGCGCCCACCTCGCTGCCGCCGCCGAGTGACTCGTCCCGACCGTCAACACTCATCGCGGAAGCCCCCGAACGACACATTCCGACCCGTACACCGAGCCAGCGTGGCACACGGGGGCCCCGCTCAGGAGCGCGATGCGCGCCATCCACCCGTCCGGGCACACTTCGGCGGAACGCCGCACCGGTCATCACTCGTTCGAGTGGGTACGCGTTCTACGGCCGGCCCGTCACCCGCCCGGGCCGACCCGCACCGGACGAGGGCCGACCCGTGCCAGGCGAGGGCCGACCCGCGCCGGGCGAGGGCCGACCCGCGTCCGACGAGAGCCGGCCAGCGTCAGACGAGAGCCGGACGAGTGCCCGAGCAGAGCCGGGCGAGTGCCCGGCAGAGGCGGAAGAGAACCGGACGAATGCCCGGCAGAGGCGGAAGACAACCGGAAGACAACCGGAAGAGAGCCGGAAGAAAGCCGGAACAGATCCCCCCGGCCCCCCGCCTCAGGCCCCGCGCGAGCGCAGCCCCTCCAGCAGGATGTCCAGCAGCCGCGCGGAAGCCGCGGCCTGCTGCGCCGGGTCGGGCAGCGCCGGCGCCGCCGTGGCGATCACCAGCAGCACGTCCGCCACCGTGACGTCGGTCCGCAGTTCGCCCGCGGCCCGCGCCCGGTCGACCAGCCGCCCGACGACCTCCAGCAGTGCACCCGCACCCGCGTCGTCCGCCACGTCGTCGGAGGCACCCCGCGGCGCGACGACCCGCGCCTCGGCGGAAGCGGCGCCGCCGCCCACGCCGTCCAGCGCACCCCGCTGCTGCGGCACGCGCGCCTCGTCGGCGCCCTCACCGGCCTCCGCGCCCACGCCGTCCTCGACGCGGACCCGCAGCACCTGCGGCGGCAGCAGCCGGCCGGCACCCGAGGCGACCGAGGTCCGCAGGAAGCGCGACAGCGCCTGCCACGGCTCCTCCTCCTGCCCCAGCGCGGTACGCGCCTGCTCGGTCAGCCGGGCGGTCTCCTCCTCGGCGATCCGCCGCACCAGTACGTCCTTGCTCGGGAAACGGCGGTAGACGGTGCCCACGCCGACCCGGGCGCGCCGGGCCACGTCCTCCATCGGAGCGCCGTACCCCAGCTCCCCGAACACCTCGCGCGCGGCGCGCAGCACGTGCTCCAGGTTGCGCTGGGCGTCGACCCGAAGCGGCGTCGAGCGTCCTATCTGCGACGAGCCGCCCGGGCCCGTACCGCCTGCGATCAGGCGTCCGGCACCCTCGGTCGAGACGGCCGTCGCAGACCCATGGAAATCGGAAATGTTCATATGTTTCCCCCGGTAATCATTCGTCTCCCCCCGGAGACTCCCCGCCTGCGCGCCAGGAGGGCCACGGTCATCTGAGCCCCGGCCGACACCCCGGCGAGTTACGAACATAGTTGAGCCAGAGTCAATTCAGAAGAGGGGGCTCCGCTCGGAGCGACGCCCGATCGGAGCATTCACCCCCACTTTTCCGTTTCCGGCTCCTCCATTCTGCCTGTTCTCCCGCGCTGACCTGCGAACCTTCCCGCCGTACACCCCTTGTTCAGAGCCCGTCGCAGGGATGACCTTCGGTCACACAATCTGCCGGGCCTGTGGACAAAGTCCCGGCCACGTTGCGTCATGGGATGGTGAAGGCTGCATACACCCGGGGAACCGGCCCCGGCACCCCGCCCCGTACGCGCGTCCTCGTCGTCGGCGGCGGCTATGTCGGCATGTACACGGCGCTGACCCTCCAGCGGAAGCTGAGAGACGACGAAGCGGAGATCACCGTCGTCACCCCAGAGCCCTACATGACGTATCAGCCCTTCCTCCCGGAAGCGGCCGCCGGCTCGATCTCCCCGCGCCACGTCGTCGTGCCGCTGCGCCGGGTCCTCGACAAGTGCCGGATCGTCATCGGTGAGGTCCAGCGCATCGACCACTCCAAGCGCACCGCCACCCTCACCACCCTCGCCACCGAGGACGAGGGCACGGGCGCGGTGGAGATGGAGTACGACGAACTCGTCCTGGCCCCCGGCTCGATCTCCCGCGCCCTCCCGGTCCCCGGCCTCGCCGACTACGGCATCGGCTTCAAGACCGTCGAAGAGGCCATCGGCCTGCGCAACCACGTCATCGAGCAGATGGACATCGCCTCGTCGACCCGCGACCCCGCCGTCCGCGACGCCGCGCTCACCTTCGTCTTCGTCGGCGGCGGCTACGCGGGCGTCGAGGCGCTCGGCGAGCTGGAGAACATGGCCCGCTACGCCACGCGCTACTACCACAACGTCAAACCCGAGGACATGCGCTGGGTGCTGGTCGAGGCCAGCGACCGGATCCTCCCCGAGGTGGGGCCCGAGATGGGCAGGTACACGATCCGCGAGCTCCGCCGGCGCAACATCGACCTCCGCCTGGAGACCCGCCTGGAGTCCTGCGTGGACCGGGTGGCCGTGCTCAGCGACGGCGCGCGCTTCCCCACCCGTACGGTCGTCTGGACCGCGGGCGTCAAGCCGCACCCCGTACTCGCCGCCACCGACCTCCCGAAGAACGAGCGCGGCCGCCTCAAGTGCACCGCCCGCCTCACGGTCGACGGCGTCGAGAACGCCTGGGCGGCCGGCGACGCGGCCGCCGTGCCGGACGTCACCGCCGACGAGCCGGGCCGCGAATGCGCCCCCAACGCCCAGCACGCCGTCCGCCAGGCCAAGGTCCTCGCCGAGAACCTCATCGCCTCCCTGCGCGGGCAGCCGCTCCAGGACTACGCCCACAAGTACGCGGGCTCCGTGGCCTCCCTCGGCCTGCACCAGGGCGTCGCCCACGTCTACGGGCGCAAGCTCAAGGGCTACCCGGCCTGGCTGATGCACCGCGTCTACCACCTCAGCCGCGTCCCCACCTTCAACCGCAAGATGCGCGTGCTCGCCGAATGGACGCTGGCCGGCCTCTTCACGAGGGAGATCGTCTCCCTCGGGTCGCTGGAACACCCCCGCGCCGAGTTCGAGATCGCCGCCGGCGGCCGCGCGCGCCCCGACGCCATGGACCTCACGGCCGACTCCTCGCCCGACGCGGGGCGACCAGCCGCGGAACGCGGCGGGGAACCGGCCGGCACCCCGGCGGCAGACCAGACCGGCAAGGGCGCCGCGGCTCCTGCCCCGGACGCCACCCCAGCCGCACCGGCCGCACCGGCCGCACCGGCCACCCAGGCCACCCCGGGCGCCACCCCGCCCCCGGCCCCGGAAGCCGCTCCGGACGCCACCCCGGGCCCGGCCCCGAAGCCGAAGCCCTCCCCAGACCCGGGACCATCGGCCCCGAAGAACGGGAACGACTGATCCGGACCGTCCGGTCGGCCACACTGGACGTGTGACCATAGGTGGGCTCACACCTGCACAGAGTGATCGACGCCCAGCGACGGCCGGCCACCCCCTGGGGGCACTCCCCAGCCCCCGCCCGGGACCATCCCTCCCGGCGGCGGCCGGGAGAGACCGCAGACAGCGACCACGAGCGACACCACGAGGCTTGAACGCAGTGAACTTCACCCGCTGGAGCGCCCGCTTTCCCGGCACGCAGCGGCGCGCCGCGGCACGGACCGAGCACGCGGCCGCCCAGGCCAAGCGCGGCGAAGGCTCCGTGCCCGCGGCCCGCGGCCGAACCCAGGACCCCACGGGGAAGGACCCCGCCGCGGGCGAAGGCCCGGCACCCGGCCGCGACGCGCCACCCTCCGACCTCACCGTCTGCGGCACGGCCGGCGCCGCCGGCATCCCGGGCGGCGGGGGCACCGCGCTCCTCACCGTCCCCTCCCTCGACGAGCTCTCCGTCCGGGAGGTGCTCGGCCGCCTCCCCTCCCTCGTCGCGCTCGTCTACGGCGCCGACCACCGCACCGCGTACGTCAACGACGCGTACGCCGCCGGCTTCGGCCCCCGCCCCCTCGGCGTCCCGGCCCGCGAGGCCCTCCCCGAGCTCGCCGAACTCGGCCTGCTCCCCCTCCTCGACCAGGTGCTGCGCAGCGGCAAGCCCCGTACGGTCAAGAACCGCAAGGCGCCCGGCGGCACCTCGTACACCGTCACCTGCACCCCGGTCACCGGCATCGGCACCGAGCCCGGCACCACCGCGGAGGACGATCCCGAGGACAGGGGAGACAGGGGAGACAGAGGAGACAAGGGCGCCGGCGTCCTGGTCCACCTCGCGGACGTGAGCGACCACGCCGAGGCCGTCGAGCGCCTGCGCGCCAGCGAGCGCCGCCAGCGCGAGGCCGCCGTCACCCTCCAGCGCTCCCTGCTCCCGCAGGAGCTCGAACAGCCCGACGACCTGCGCATCGCCGCCACCTACCAGCCCGGCGGCACCGAGGCGGCGGTCGGGGGCGACTGGTACGACGTCATCACCCTCGGCGCCGGCCGCACCGCCCTCGTCATCGGCGACGTCATGGGCCGCGGCGTGCGCGCCGCCGCGGTCATGGGCCAGCTGCGCACCGCGGTCCGCGCGTACGCCCGCCTCGACCTGCCCCCGCACGAGGTGCTCCAGCTGCTCGACGGCCTCGCCGCCGAGATCGACGCCAGCCAGATCGCCACCTGCGTCTACGCCGTCCACGACCCGAACGAGGGACGGCTCGTCTACGCCTCGGCCGGCCACCTGCCGATCCTGGTCCGCGACGAGGACGGCACGGTACGCCGCGCCGCCGACCCCACGGGACCGCCCCTCGGCACCGGCGGCTGGCTCCACTCCTCCGGCACCATCGCGCTCGGCCCCGGCTCCACCGCCGTCCTCTATACGGACGGCCTCGTGGAGCGCAGGGGAGAGGACATCGACGAGGGCGTCGCCGCGCTGGAACGCGCGCTGTCCGGGGCCAAGGGCACCCCCCAGGTGATCTGCGACCGCCTGATGCGCGCCCTCGGCGTCGGCGCGGACCACGACGACGACGTGGCGGTCCTGGTCCTCCAGCACCCCACCCGCACGGGCCCGGACGCCGAGCTCTTCCACAACGCCGCCCTGGAACTCCTCGGCGGTGTGGAGGCAGCCCCGCGCGCCCGCGCCTTCGCCCAGGGCGTGCTCGCCTCCTGGCGCTTTCCGGTCGAGCTGTGCGACCTCGGGGTGCTGGCCGCGAGCGAGCTGGTCGCGAACTCCCTCCAGCACGGCACGCCGCCCATGCGGCTGCGCCTGCGCCGCACCGACCGCCGCCTGATCATCGAGGTCACCGACGGGGACGACCACCTGCCCAGGCGCCGCCGCGCCGAACCGGGCGACGAGGCCGGCCGCGGCATCTCGATCGTGGCGACCATCGCCTCCTCGTGGGGCTCGCGCCGCACGCCCGGCGGGGGCAAGGCGGTCTGGTGCGAGTTCGCGCTGCCGGAGGACTGACACCCGTACGCCGCCCGGGCGGCCGGGAGCAGACGTGAAGCGGGCCCCCGCACCGTCAAGGTGCGGGGGCCCGCGTACGTCATCGGTACCGATCTGCCTACGCGGAATCACGCAGGCGCCGGAGGCGCGGCATGCCAGGTCAGGCGGCGACCGGCTCGGCGGCCGGGGTGTGGGAGGCCACCACCCGGCTCTGCACGGACAGGGACGGGTTGTCCTGGACCGGCGTGAGCTGCCTACCCAGCCGCAGCGCGAGCCATGCGATGCCGAGCGAGACCAGGACGAAGATCCCGATGTAGAGCATCGGCAGCCCGGCACCCAGCGGCACGCCCAGCGGGCCCAGGGCCAGCGCCATCTGCTTCACCAGGGCGAAAGCGGAGTTGTACTGCCCGACGGACCCCTCCGGGGCCAGGTCGGCCACCAGCGGGGCGACGGTCGGCGACAGCATCGCCTCGCCGATCCCGAAGAGCGCGTACGTCGTCACGAACGCGGCGGCGGCCATGGTGGCGCTGCCGTGCCCGAGCCCCGAGAAGCCCGCGATCACCCAGGCGGCGGTCCAGATCAGGCCGACCAGCGCGATGACCCGGCTCCGGCGGCGCTTCTCGACCAGCCGCAGCACGGCGAACTGCGCCACGACGATCGCGCCGGTGTTGGCGGCGAGGGCGAAGCCCAGGGTGGACGGGGAGATGCCGGCGGCCTCGGTGCCGAAGGCGGCCAGGCCCGACTCGAACTGTCCGTAGCAGGCGAAGAAGAGGACGAAGCCCAGCACGCAGAGCTGGACCATCGCCTTGTGGCGCAGCAGCCGCTGCCAGCCGCCCTTGGCGCCGGCGTCCTTCGGGACGGAGCCCTTGAGGGCGGGCGCGTGCGGCAGCCGGACGGTGGCGATGACCCCGGCCAGCACCAGGAACATCACGGCCTCGATGGAGAAGAGGAGGACGAAGCTGTTCGGGTGGTTCTCGTCCACGATCTGGCCGCCGAGCAGGCCGCCGATGCCCAGGCCCAGGTTCTGCATGAAGAACTGCAGGGCGAAGGCCCGGGTCCGGGTGGCCGTGGTGGAGCACCAGACGATCATGGTCGCCAGCGCGGGCTGCATCGCGGCCTGGCCGGCGCCCAGTGCCAGCGCGGACAGCAGGATCGGCACCACACCGGTGGACAGGCCGAGGGACAGCGCGCCCAGGGAGGCGACGACCGCGGCACCGATGACCACCGGCGACGGACCGCGTCGGTCGATGGCACGGCCGACGAAGGGAAGCGCCACGAGGGCGCCCAGGGCGAACGCGATGAACGCGCACGTGGCCCACATGGAGCCAAGACCTCGCACCTGCGCCACGTAGATGTAGAGGAACGGAACCGTGAAGCCGATGCCGAACGCCGTCAGTGCGTTGCCGGCCTGGATCCGCCGCATCGCAGCGCCCATCACCCTGGTCACTTTTCACCTGCCCTAGTTCTGTCGTGAAGACTTCAACTCTAAAGTTCGATGCTTAACTGTACACATCGAAGGAGTTAGACGCCAACGGGGGCGTGTCATACTTCGCGACATGGGTGACACCCCCGACACAACGGGCCTCAACGGGATCAGCGAGCCGACCCTCGACGAGCAGATCGCCGTGTACCAGCGCGAGTTCCGGGACCTCGACCCCCAGGTCGAGAAGGTCGTCTCGGCACTCCAGCGCGTGAACCGCCGGATGAACGTCGCGTACGGCCGCCAGACCGCCGCCCTGGGCATCAGCAACGCGGAGTGGGAGGTCCTCAAGGCCCTCGTCCTCTCCGGCGCGCCCTACCGGATGGGCCCGAGCGAGCTCGCGAAGCAGCTGGGCCTGACGCCGGCCGCGATGACCCACCGGATCGACCGGATGACGGCAGAGGGTCTGGTGACGCGGGAACGCGACGAGACCAACCGCGTCCGCGTGATCGTCGAGCTGACCGACGAGGGCCGCAGCAAGTGGCTCGACGCGATGCGGATGGCGACGGTCTTCGAGGAGGAGCTCCTCCAGGACCTCTCCACGGCGGAGCGGGGCGTCCTCGGCGACATGCTGACCCGCCTGCTCGCCCGTGTGGAGGAGACCCAGGCCCGGGGCTGATCCCGGGCCGACCCGGGGTTGACACGACCCCTCGGGGTCCGTAAGGTTCTTCGAGTTGTCACGGGGCCGGAACGGTTCTGCGACAACGATCCCGCCGCCATGTTGCGGCAACCCAACTCAGCACGATCTCCCACCGGGAGTGAATTCGGCGTGCCCGAATTACTTTCGAAGACTCGATTTCGAGTCGCCCGGGAAATCCGCTAGAGTTCGGGAGCCGGAAGGGCCCAACAGCCCGGAAGGCAAAACCCGCTGACTGGGAGTCAGGCCCGAAAGAGTCTGATAGAGTCGGGAACGCCGAAGGGGAAAGCGACGGAAACGCCGCAGGAACCGGAAAGCACCGAGGAAATCGGGTCGGAAAGATCTGATAGAGTCGGAAACGAAGGAAGCGCCCGGAGGGCCCGGAAACGGGAACAAAGGAAGCGACCGCACCTTGAGAACTCAACAGCGTGC